>NZ_BAGK01000141.1 GCF_000308795.1 Nocardia thailandica NBRC 100428
GGTCGCGGGCGGCCTGGTCGGCGGCGACGCGGGCCGCGGCGGCGCGCGCGGCGGCCAGGATCGCGGCGTCCTCGGCGCGGCGCTGTCCGTCCCAGGCCGTGTAGGCGTCGCGCTGGTTCTGCAGGCCCGCCACCTCGGCGCGCGCGGCGTCGAGCGCGGCCTGGGCGGCGACGCGGTTGCGCTGCAACGAGTCCCGCGCGCCCGCCTGGGCGTCGAACTCGGCCTTGGCCGCGGTGACGGCGGACTGCGCGGTGTTCGCCAGCTGTGTCGCGCGGTCGGTGGCCGCGTCGGCGTCGGCCTTGGCCTGGCGGGCGGCGGCGTTCTCGTTGGCCTGGTCGACCTGGGCGCGGCGCAGGCCGTCCATGGTCTGGCGCTGGGTGCGGGCCACGACGCCGAGCACCTGCGCGCGGTCCATCGCCACGTCCGGACCCGCGGAGGCGAGGTAGGTGACCACGGAACTGGTGGCCGGGCGCACGTAGGCCTGGGTGGCGACCTGGTCGAAACTGCGCCTCGCCTCGTCGAGCCGGGTGCCCGCGGCGTCGAGGCGGACGCGGGTGTCGACGACGGCGGCGGCCGCGGCGTCGGCGGCGTCCCGGGCGTTCTGCAGGTCGACCAGGGCGCGGTTGACCGCCTCCCGCTTGCGGGCGAGGGCGTCGTCGAGGACCTGGAGCTGCTGGTCGGCCGCGGCGATCTGGTTGATCAGGGCGCCGACCTCGGCCAGGCGGTTGCCGACCTGCGCGCCCGCGCCGGCGATGTCGGCGTCCGAGGGGTTCGGCGGGGGTGGTGGGACGGCGAGGGCGGGGGTCGTGGCGGCGACCGCCGCCGCGATCAGCAAACCCATCGCGACCCATAGTGGCCGCGGCGCGTCGCGCCTTCGTCCTGCGCGCACCGGCACCTCCGAGAGAGTCGACCCGACGTCCATCGCGAGCACATCGCCAGCCCCGTAGTGCACAAAGGTCGACCGATGCCCCCTGTATCACTTCATTCCCGTTGACGAACACCGCAACCGTACGGCACACGTTTCACAAAGAGAACAGACGCCACGGAATGACAGGGGCGTAATTTGTCGGTAGCCCGGAGATAGCCGGATGGGCATCAGTCTTCCACCCGGAAAAACAGACCGACCGTTCAGAATGTCGGCCGGTGAGGCGACCCCTATCGGGTCGCGTCCACCTCCGCGCCCCGGCGCAGCTTCAGTAGATACAGGCCGGCGACGGCCAGCACGGTCAGCAGGACGAGCACCCCGGTGACGACCGCCCACGGCACGCCCTCGGGCTCCTCGAGACGGCCGACGAAGGCCGAGACCGCTTCCTCGGGATGGTTCCCCCGGTACTTGGCGACGTCCTCGGCGTACTCGAGCCGGACCCGGCTGATCTGGTCGCTGTAGGTGCCCACCCAGTCGTCGCTGAGGACCAGGATCGTGCCGGGGGTGCCGGATCCGACCTCGGTGGCCAGGTCCCGTAGGCTGGAATCGTGACCGGGATTACCGGGGACGACGACCACACTCAGCGGGATGCCGTCCGCCCTGGCCTGCGCGACCAGTGTGGCGAGTTCCTGCTGATCCTTGCCCTTCGGCGCCGCCACGTGATTGTCGGCCAGATCGGCCCGGACTGCGGCGAGCTCCGTGTTCGGCGGCAGCTCGGTGGCCATCGGCGCGAAGGTATGCAAGACGGTCATCATCCATCCGGTCTGTCGAGCCACGCACGCTCCGCAAGCGACGGGCATCCAACGTTGCACAGGGGTGAGCGACACTGCGGCTATCCCCGACCCGCTCGACAGGCACAGTACGCGACGCGTTCACCCGACATACCCACCCGGCACGCCCAACCGCCCCCGCGCATTTCATAGGACAAGCGTACTGTTAGGCTCGTACCCGCGAGGACTCGGCTTTCCGTGACGAACACGGGGACCGCTACCCTCCGAAGACGCGAGCCGCCGGCACAGCCCCGCCGGCGGCACACCCTCACCAATGAGTGGAGCTGACGTGACGAAGAGTATCGATACCTTCGGCGCCAAGGGCACGCTCGAGGTCGGAAGCAACTCCTACGAGATCTTCCGTCTCTCGGCCGTCCCCGGCACCGAGAAGCTGCCCTACGCCCTGAAGGTGCTGGCGGAGAACCTGCTGCGCACCGAGGACGGCGCGAACATCACCGCCGACCACATCCGCGCCATCGCGAACTGGGATCCGTCGGCCGAGCCGAACGTCGAGATCCAGTTCACACCGGCCCGCGTGATCATGCAGGACTTCACCGGTGTCCCCTGTGTCGTCGACCTCGCCACCATGCGTGAGGCCGTCGCCACCCTCGGCGGCGACCCGAACAAGGTCAACCCGCTCTCCCCCGCCGACATGGTCATCGACCACTCGGTCATCCTCGACGTCTTCGGCCGCGCCGACGCCCTCGAGCGCAACGTCGAGCTGGAGTACGAGCGCAACTCCGAGCGCTACCAGTTCCTGCGCTGGGGCCAGGGCGCCTTCGACGACTTCCGCGTCGTCCCGCCGGGCATGGGCATCGTGCACCAGGTCAACATCGAGTACCTGGCCCCCACCGTCATGGTCCGCAACGGCCAGGCCTACCCCGACACCTGTGTGGGCACCGACTCGCACACCACCATGGTCAACGGCCTCGGTGTGCTGGGCTGGGGCGTCGGCGGTATCGAGGCCGAGGCCGCCATGCTCGGCCAGCCGGTCTCCATGCTGATCCCGCGCGTCGTCGGCTTCAAGCTGACCGGTGAGATCAAGCCGGGCGTCACCGCCACCGACGTGGTGCTCACCGTCACCGACATGCTGCGCAAGCACGGCGTCGTCGGCAAGTTCGTCGAGTTCTACGGCAAGGGCGTCGCCGAGGTCCCGCTGGCCAACCGCGCCACCCTGGGCAACATGAGCCCGGAGTTCGGTTCCACCGCCGCGATCTTCCCGATCGACGCCGAGACCGTGAACTACCTGCGCCTGACCGGCCGTTCCGACGAGCAGCTCGCGCTGGTCGAGGCCTACGCCAAGGAACAGGGCCTGTGGCACGACGCCGACCACGAGCCGGCCTACTCCGAGTACCTGGAGCTGGACCTGGGCACCGTGGTGCCCTCCATCGCGGGCCCGAAGCGCCCGCAGGACCGCATCCTGCTCAGCGAGTCGAAGTCCGCGTTCCGCTCCGACATCGTCAACTACGTCGACTCGGCCGGGCTGACCGTGCTGGACGAGGGCGTCGAGGAGACCTTCCCGGCCTCGGATCCGGTCTCGGTGTCCGCCGGTGCCGCCGACGACACCTACACCCCCGCCCACTCGGCCGCCAACGGCGCCGAGGGCCGTCCGTCCAAGCCGGTCACGGTGCGTTCCGCCGAGCGCGGTGACTTCGTGCTCGACCACGGCGCCGTCGTGGTCGCGGGCATCACCTCCTGCACCAACACCTCCAACCCGTCGGTCATGCTCGGCGCGGCCCTGCTGGCCCGCAACGCGGTGGAGAAGGGCCTGTCGACCAAGCCGTGGGTGAAGACCAACATGGCCCCGGGTTCGCAGGTCGTCGCCGACTACTACGAGAAGGCCGGCCTGTGGCCGTACCTGGAGAAGCTCGGCTTCTACGTCGGTGGCTTCGGCTGCACCACCTGCATCGGCAACACCGGCCCGCTGCCCGAGGAGATCTCGGCCGCGATCAACGACAACGACCTCTCGGTCACCGCCGTGCTGTCGGGTAACCGCAACTTCGAGGGCCGCATCTCCCCCGACGTGAAGATGAACTACCTGGCGTCCCCGCCGCTGGTCATCGCCTACGCGCTCGCGGGCACCATGGACTTCGACTTCGAGACCGACGCCCTCGGTCAGGACGCCGACGGCAAGGACGTGTTCCTGGCCGACATCTGGCCGACCCCGCAGGAGATCGACGACACGATCAAGTCGGCGATCAGCCAGGACATGTTCAAGAAGTCCTACGCCACCGTGTTCGACGGTGACGCGCGCTGGCAGGGCCTGTCCACCCCGGAGGGCGACACCTTCGCGTGGGACGAGAACTCCACCTACGTCCGCAAGGCGCCGTACTTCGACGGCATGCAGATGGAGCCGGCCCCGGTCGAGGACATCAAGGGCGCGCGCGTGCTGGCGCTGCTGGGCGACTCGGTCACCACCGACCACATCTCCCCGGCCGGTCCGATCAAGCCGGGCACTCCGGCCGCGCAGTACCTCGACGCCCACGGCGTCGAGCGCAAGGACTACAACTCGCTCGGCTCGCGTCGCGGTAACCACGAGGTGATGATCCGCGGCACCTTCGCCAACATCCGGCTGCGCAACCAGCTGCTCGACGACGTCTCCGGTGGCTACACCCGCGACTTCACCCAGCCCGGTGGCCCGCAGGCGTTCATCTACGACGCCTCGCAGAACTACCAGGCCGCGGGCATCCCGCTGGTCGTGCTCGGCGGCAAGGAGTACGGTTCGGGCTCCTCGCGTGACTGGGCCGCCAAGGGCACCCGCCTGCTGGGCGTGAAGGCCGTCATCACCGAGTCGTTCGAGCGCATCCACCGCTCGAACCTCATCGGTATGGGCGTCGTGCCGCTGCAGTTCCCGGCCGGCCAGTCGGCCGCCTCGCTGGGCCTGGACGGCACCGAGGTCTTCGACATCGAGGGCATCACCAAGCTCAACGAGGGTGTCACCCCGAAGACCATGAAGGTGACCGCCACCAAGGAAGACGGCACCAAGGTGGAGTTCGACGCGGTCGTCCGCATCGACACCCCCGGTGAGGCCGACTACTACCGCAACGGCGGCATCCTGCAGTACGTGCTCCGGAACATGATCAACTCCTGATCTCTCCGCAGCTCATGTCATGAACCCCCGCCTCGGTGGACCACCGGGGCGGGGGTCCGTGTATCCCGTCGAAGGAGTCTCATGCCCAAGGTCAGCGACGACCACCTCGCCGCGCGCCGCAGCCAGATCCTCGACGGCGCGCGCCGGTGTTTCGGCGAATACGGCTACGACGGCGCCACCGTGCGCCGGCTGGAGGAGGCCATCGGGCTGTCCCGTGGCGCGATCTTCCACCACTTCCGCGACAAGGACGCGCTGTTCTTCGCCCTCGCCCAGGAGGACACCGAGCGCATGGCCGACGTCGCGGCCAACGAGGGCATCGTGCAGGTCATGCGCGACATGCTCGCGCACCCCGAGGAATTCAACTGGCTGGGCACCCGCCTCGAGATCGCCCGCAAGCTGCGCACCGACCCCGATTTCCGCTCCGGCTGGACCCAGCGCTCGGCCGAGTTGACCGCCGCCACGCTGGCGCGCCTCGAGCGCCGCAAGGCCGCGGGCGCGCTGCGTGACGATGTCCCCACCGACGTCCTGCTCGGCTATCTGGATCTCGTCCTCGACGGCCTGATCGCCCGCATCGCCTCCGGCCACACCAACGAGAACCTCTCCGCCGTCCTCGATCTCGTGGAGGCCTCGGTTCGCCGCCGCGACTAGTCCCCGCGGTCCCAGGCCGCCTGCAACCGACGCACGATGCGGTCGAGTTCGGCGCGGTCCTGCGCGGGCAGCACCGACAGCAGCCGGGTCTCGTTGGCGGTGTGCTCGGTGACGACCCGGTCGACCAGCGCGTGGCCCCGCTCGCTCAGCGCCACCCGGACCGCGCGGCGGTCGCCGGGATCGGCCACCCGGCGCACCAGCCCGGCCGATTCGAGCCGATCGAGGCGGCCGGTCATCCCCGCCCGGGAGAGCATGAGCGTGTCGGCGAGGACGGAGGGGTTGAGCTCGTAGGGCTCCCCCGAACGGCGAAGCGCGGCAAGGACGTCGAACTCGCCGCGCTGCAGGCCGTGCGCGGTGAACACCCGCTCGATCAGCGCGGTGGCCGTGGCCGCCAAGCGGCCGAGCCTGCCGAAGGTCACCATCGCCTCCAGCTCGAGATCGGGCCGTTCGCGCCGCCACTGCGCGGCGATCGCGTCCACCGCGTCGGATTCCGGATCAACCATGGACACGATTCTATTCGTCGCTATATAGTTCGGTAGCGAACTATTCGATAACGAACCAATCGAGGTGCCCATCATGTCCACGCTCGCACTCCGCCACCCCGAGGACGCCGAGACCCTGCGCATCGGCGAGGTCACCCTGCGGCTGCTCACCGACGCCGAGGACACCGGCGGGGCGGTGAGCACGCTCGAGGTCACCATGGGTACCGGGGCCGACGGCGCCGCCCCGCATTTCCACACCCTGTCCGACGAGCTCTTCTACGTCGCCGACGGCGAGCTCGAGGTGCTCGCGGGCGACGAGATCCGCACGGTCGGCGCGGGCGGGTCGATCGTGGTGCCCAAGCACATGCCGCACGCCTTCGGGGCCGCGCCGGGCACCGGCGCGCGGATCCTGATCGCGCTCCTGCCCGGCGTGCAGCGTTTCGAGTACTTCCGGCTGCTCGACCGGCTGGTCGCGGGGACCGCCACGCACGACGAATTCGCCGCCGCCCAGGAGGAATTCGACAACCACTTCGTCGACGCGCCGCTGTGGTGGACCCGGCGTCAGGCGCGACGGGGGTGATACCCGGCCGGCCCGGAGTGTGGCGCACCCGGCATTCCGGACGGGAACAACCGGCCGCGGCGGCCCGGTTGTACGGCGTATGACCTTCTCTGTCCCGATTCTCGTCCGCGGTTACGAGCTCGACACCCAGGGCCATCTCAACCACGCCGTCTACCACCAGTACGGCGAGCACGCCCGGTGGGAACTGATGCGCGCCGCGGGCATCGACCTGGACAAGTTCATCGCCAGCGGCGTCGGCGCGGTCGTCCTCGAGTCGACCATCAAGTACTACCGCGAGCTGCGCGGCGGCGACGAGGTCACCGTCACCTGCGAATTCGACTGGAAGGACGGCTCGAAGGTCTTCGAGTTCCACCACCGCGTCATCAAGCTCGACGGCACCGTCTCCGCCGAGATCAGGGTCGTCGCGGGCGCCATGGACCTCACCGAGCGCAAGCTCGTCGCCGATCCGCGCGAGCACTTCCGCGCCCTCGCCGACGACCCGAGCCTGCTCGGCCTCTGAGCCGCGGCGCGCGCGGCGCGCTGTGGGATACCCGGCAACACACCCGGCGAATCCTCCGCGCCGCCGTTAGCTGATCGATTGCCGAGGTTCACCGCATCGGACCTGGTCGGTCATCCGAAATTCTCTCCCGCCACCGGGATCCCAGGCCGCTCGGCGGTTTGCCCGGCGGTCTGCAAATCCGGCGAACGCCCTCGCGCCGCCGCGCCCGCGCGTTATGATCCATCGCACATCTGGGGGTTCTGGCAAACCGACAGCAGACGAGCAGAATGGAGAGAACGCACCATGACCGATGCCATCCACCTCCCCGCCACCCCGTCGCCGGGTGAGCGGAGCACCGCCCTATCGGGCCTGCTGGTGGCCGAGTCGGAACGCGACATCTCCATCCGCGTCGACGACGGGACCTGGACCTTCGACCGGCGCGACGTCATGGCGGTCACCGCCGACGGCCGGGCGCCCGAAGCCGGCCATCGCCCGGTCCGCGTCGACATCCGTCCCGGCGCCACCGCCGATTTCACCCGCCGCCTGCGGGTAGAAATCGTCGAGCGCCCGATCACCTTGGCGCCCGCGCCTTCCCACTGCCTCGGCGACGAACAGCTCGCCGCCCAGACCCGCGCGTGGGCCACGAAACTGCGCATCGCCGAACGCGGCGGCACCACCGGCGCGACGTACACCTTCTGCCAGACCAAGTCGCTGGCGGGCAGCGACGACGGCATCAACTGCGACAGTCTCGACTGACCGGGCCCGGCCACCATGGCATCCGCGAACGGTTCGGTCCTGGTCATCTCCGAGTCCGACGACCTGCACAGCGACGCGATGACCGCGACGCTGCAGGAACGCCACGGCCTCACCCCGATTCGGCTCGACCTGCGCGACTTCCCCGCCGAATCGGGCAGTTTCCGGCTCGATCGCAACGGTTCGGCCCGCGCGCTGTCCCACGTCTACGGTCTCGACGACGTGCGCGCGGTGTGGTGGCGTCGTCCGCACCCGTGCCGGGTGCCGACCGGAATGCGCAGTGCCGACGACGAATTCCGGCAGGCGGAGTGCGACGGGTTCCTGCAGGGCATGCTGTGGTCGATCCCGGCGTACTGGGTCAACGACCCGGCCGCCGAACGCACCGCGACCCGCAAGATCGTCCAGCTCGACACCGCGCACCGCGCCGGCCTCGCGGTCCCGGAGACCCTGATCACCAACGACCCGGACGAGGCGCGCAGTTTCGTCGAATCCCGTTCGGGCCCGGTCATCTACAAGCGCACCGGGACCGGGCGCGGGGAGTTCTCCGAGACGCGCATCATCAGCAGGCCGGACCTGAACCGCCTCGACGCGATCCGCTCCACGCCGACCACCTTCCAGGACTACGTGCCCGGGGCCTGCGATCTGCGCGTGGTGTGGGTCGACGGGGTCGAATGGGTGGTGCGCATCGACTCCCAGGCCGGCGTCGGCTGGGTGGATTCGCGGCTGGACACCAGCGTCGAGTTCGCGCCGGAGCGGCTGCCCGCGTCGGTCAGCAAGGCGCTGTCCACGCTGATGGGCGCGCTCGGGCTGAGCTTCGGGGTCGTCGATCTGCGGCTGGGCCGCGACGGCGAGTACTGGTTCCTGGAGGTGAACCCCCAGGGCCAGTTCGCCTATCTCGAGATCAAGACCGGGCTACCGCTGTTCACGAGCCTGGCCAATCTGCTCGTCCACGGCGACGGGGCCGTGGTCGGCTACTGACGCGGCGCGGCGGACTCAGTCGGCGGCGGGGTTCTTGCGCCGATTGGCTCCGCCGCGTCCACGCAGCTGCACGTGCGACTCGACGAGCACATTGTGGATGAAGCCGTACGAGCGCCCGGTCGACCGGGCCAGGGATCGGATGCTGGCACCCGCCTCGTACTGCTTCTTCAGCTGGGATTGCAGCCTGTCACGCGACTTGCCCGTGACGCGGGTGCCCTTTCCCAGGACGGTCTTGCTCTTGGCCGTACGGCCGGCCTGTGCCCCTTTGTCGCTCATGGCTTCCTCCGAGTCGCCGAGCAGCTCATTCCAGGCTAAGACACGCGAGGGCCGTGATCAATGAATCGATGTGAGGAAACTCACCGGTCTGCCCGAGATTTCCCGCGAGACACCGGTTCTCAGGCGAGCGAGATCAGCTCGGCGTACTCGTCGGACCAGTGGTCCTCGGTGCCGTCGGGCAGCATGATGACCCGCTCCGGGTTGAGCGCCTCGGCCGCACCCGGGTCGTGGGTGACCAGCACGACCGCGCCCGCGTAGGTGCGCAGCGCCTCGAGGACCTGCTCGCGCGAGACCGGGTCGAGGTTGTTGGTCGGCTCGTCCAGCAGCAGCACGTTGGCCGCCGAGGACACCAGGCCGGCCAGCGCCAGCCGGGTCTTCTCGCCGCCGGAGAGGGTGCCCGCGGGCTGGTCGAGCTGCGGGCCGGAGAACATGAACGCGCCGAGCAGGCTGCGCAGCTCCTGCTCGCCCGCGTCGGGCGAGGCGAAGCGGATGTTCTCCCAGACCGACGCGTTGTCGTCGAGGGTGTCGTGCTCCTGGGCGAAGTAGCCCACCTTGAGACCGCGCCCCTGCTCGACGCCACCCGCGGTCGGCGTCTCCACGCCGGCCAGCAGCCGCAGCATCGTCGTCTTGCCCGCGCCGTTGAGGCCGAGCACGACGACCCTGCTGCCCTTGTCCACCGCGAAGTTCACGCCGGTGAAGATCTCGAGCGAGCCGTAGAGCTTGGTGAGGTCCTTGACCATGAGCGGGGTCTTGGAGCACGGGGCGGGCTCGGGGAACCGGATGCGGGCGACCTTGTCCGAGACGCGCACGTCGTCGAGTTCGGACATCAGGCGCTCGGCGCGGCGCACCATCTGGTGTGCCGCAGCGGCTTTCGTGGCCTTGGCGCCGAGCTTGGCGGCCTGCTGACGCAGCGCGCTCGCCTTCTTCTCCGCGTTGGCGCGCTCGCGCACCCGGCGCTGCTCGTCGGTCGCGCGGGCGTCGAGGTACTTCTTCCAGCCCATGTTGTAGACGTCGGCCTCGCCGCGCACCGCGTCGAGGAACCACACCTTGTTGACCACGGCGTCGAGCAGTTCCACGTCGTGGCTGATCACGATCAGGCCGCCGTCGTGGTTCTGCAGGAAGCCGCGCAGCCACGTGATGGAGTCGGCGTCGAGGTGGTTGGTCGGCTCGTCGAGCAGCAGGATGCGGTCGGAGCGGCCGCCGCTGCCGTCGGAGGCCGAGAACAGGATGCGGGCCAGCTCGATGCGGCGGCGCTGGCCGCCGGAGAGGGTGCGCAGCTGCTGGTCGAGCACGCGGTCGGGCAGGCCGAGGGAGTTGCAGATGCGCGCCGCCTCGCTCTCGGCGACGTACCCGCCGAGCGCGGAGAACTGGTCCTCGAGGCGGCCGTACCGGCGCACCGCCTTCTCGCGCTCCTTGTCGTCGGCGACCTCGGCCATCAGCGCCTGCTGCTTCTCCATGTCGCGCAGCAGCGCGTCGAGGCCGCGCGCCGACAGCACCCGGTCCTTGGCGACGACGTCGAGGTCGCCCTCCTTCGGGTCCTGGGGCAGGTAGCCGATGTCGGTGGAGCGCACGATCTTTCCCGCGTACGGTTCGCCCTCGCCCGCCAGGATGCGCATCGTGGTCGTCTTGCCCGCGCCGTTCCGGCCGACCAGGCCGATGCGGTCACCCGCCTGCACGCGCAGTGCCGGGCCGGGGGCCGACAGCAGGGTGCGGACTCCGGCCCGGACCTCCAGGTCGGTAGCCGTGATCACAGGCGTCTCCTCGCGATGGTTGGGGGTGGCGGCAAGAACAACCCAGTTTACGTGTGCCGCCACGGCGGGGTCGAACCGCTCCCGCGGGATGTGAGCCCGGTTACTCTCGCGCGCCGACGGCGGACCCCGCGGGCCGCGCCGCACCGGTCACCGGCACCGAGACGGTCTCTGTCCGCGGGACCGCCGGGCCGACGGACCGGGCACCGCCCGGGCCCGGCGCGGCCGGTCACCCCGGCCGCGCGACCCTCAGCGCGCGGGTGTCTCGGTGCGATCGCCACCGGCGCGGTCGGTGTCGCCTGCCGCGCCGTCGCGGTCGGCGCCGTAGGCGCGGTCCGGGGCGTCGGTGCCGCGCTCGCCCGTGGCGGGCCTGGCCCGGCGCGCCGAGGACCGGCCCGCGCGGGCGCCCGCGGTCTCGCGGTCGGCGGCTGCGTCGAGGGCGGCGGCCCGCTCGAGCTCGGCCAGCGGATCGCGGACCGTGGGCGGCTCGTTCTCCCCCGGCAGCGGCGGGCGGGTGCCCGGCACCCGGTCGGCGGGATCGGCGGCGTCGGCCGTGCCGCGCCCGCCGCCGAGCATGCCGAGCGGGTCACGCACCTCGACCTGCCTCCCCGCGACGGGTCCGGTGCCGTCGTCGAGGCCGAGGCGTTCCTGCAGGGCCCGCAGCGCGTCCGGGGCGTACCAGTTGGCGTCGCCGAGCAGTTTCATGGCCGCGGGCAGCAGGACGCCGCGCACGAGGGTGGCGTCGACGAGGACGGCCAGGGGCAGGCCGATGCCGAAGGCCTTCATGAAGGTGATGTCGGAGACCAGGAAGCCGAGAAACACCAGCGAGATGAGCACGGCCGCCGCGGTGACGACGCGACCGGTGCGCTCGAGGCCGCGGGTGATGGCGGCCTCGGTGTCGCCGGTGCGGTCGTACTCCTCGCGGATCCGCGACAGCAGGAACACCTGGTAGTCCATGGCCAGGCCGAAGGCGACGCCGAACAGCATGACCGGCACGGTGGCGGGCAGGTTCCCGGTGACCGTGAATCCGAGCAGGCCGGAGAGATGACCGTCCTGGAAGATCCACACCAGCGCGCCGAAGGTGGCGCTCAGGCTCAGCACGCTCAGCGCCACCGCCAGCACGGGCAGCACCACGCTGCCGGTGAGCAGGAACAGCACGATCAGCATGGCCAGCACGACGAAGGCCAGCGCCCACG
The DNA here is from genome assembly GCF_000308795.1 of Nocardia thailandica NBRC 100428. GTDB lineage: Bacteria > Actinomycetota > Actinomycetes > Mycobacteriales > Mycobacteriaceae > Nocardia > Nocardia thailandica. The sequence goes on from NZ_BAGK01000141.1 coordinate 11,926, forward strand.
GCAGCGCCGCCTTGACCGCGGCGATGGCGTCGGCGTCCGCGGCGGCGACCCCGCCGACGAGCACCGGCGTCGGCGCGCGGACCTCCCGCACGGCCGCCGCCACCTGCGACAGCTCGTAGGCGTCGGTCGCGTCGGGCACGATCGTCAGGTAGGCGGCGCGTTCGGCGCGGAACCGGGCCGACGCCTCGGTGGGCTGCTCGACGAGGCCGCCGTTGCTGTAGGAGCCGGTGGCGGTGTCGACCCGGCGCACGCCGTCGAGGTCGGACAGGGCGCGGGCGTAGGCGTCGAGGCCGTCGGCGCTGTAGGAGCTGTCGGGCAGCACCGCGACCAGGTCGTGCTGATCGCTGTCGGCGAAGTCGCGGGCGATGATCTCGGTGACCTGGCGCGAGTTCATGGTCTCGGGCAGGGTGCGCTCGTCGGGGAAGCCGAGCGTCAGGCGCAGGAACGGGGTGCCGAGCAGGAGCAGCACGGCCAGCACGGCGAGCCCGATCGGGATCGGCCGTGCCATGACGGTGGTGGCGACGCGGCCCCAGACCCCTTCGCCGGAGGCGGGCCGCGGCGCGCGCAGGAACCAGACCAGCTGACCGGCGTCGACCCGCTCGCCGAGCAGGCGCAGCGCGGCGGGGAGCACGGTCAGCGACACCGTGGCCGCCACGCCGGCGACCAGGATGCCCGCGTAGCCCATCGACCGGACCGCGAGCAGCGGGAAGAACAGCAGGCCCGCCAGCGCGACCGCCACGGTGACGGCGGAGAACACCACGGTCCGTCCGGCCGAGCGCAGGGTCGCGGCGACCGCGCCCGCGGCGTCGCGCCCGCCCGCCAGTTCGTCGCGGTAGCGGTTGACGACGAGCAGGCTGTAGTCGATGGCGAGGCCGAGCCCGAGCAGGGTGGCCACGTTGGTGGCGGTGACCGACAGGTCGACCACGGTGCTCAGCAGCCACAGCGCGCCCATGGTGATCAGCACGGTCACGAAGGCGACGATCACCGGCAGGCTCGCCGCGACCAGGCCGCCGAAGACGAACAGCAGCGCGATCAGCGTCACCGGGAAGGCCAGCGATTCGCCGAGGACGGCGTCGGACTTGCTCTGGGTGACGGTCTCGTGCATGAGCACCGCGTGCCCGCCCGCGCGGATGTCCAGCGGCGGACGCGCGCCCGCGACCTCGTCGGCGACGGCGGCGACGCGGGCGTCGATCTCGCGCTCGGTGCCGAGGACGGTGGCCACGACCAGCGCCTGCTTGCCGTCGACGCTGCGCAGCGCGTCCTGGTGGGTGGTCCAGTAGGAGGCGACGCCGGTGATCCCGTCGCGGTTCTGCAGGCCGGCGACCACGCCGAGCGCCGCCTGCACGACCTCGGGGTCGTCCACGGTGCGATCGGTGCCGATCAGCAGGACCAGGTTGGGCGGGGCCTGGCCGAATTCCTCGGCCAGCACGCGCAGCGCCGCGCTGGACTCGCTGTCCGGATCGGTGTAGCCGCCGCCTTCCACCCGCTCGAACAGCGTGGCGCCCAGCGCGCCGAGCACCAGTGCCAGCGCCGCGAACACCCCGAGCACCCAGCGACTGCGCCGCCTGGTGAACATGACCACCGGAACTACCCCAATCTCGTTGCGCCACACCGCAACTCAGAGCCGTGTCAGGCGGCTCGCACCACCTCGGCGGAGCCGTCGCGCCCGGGCCGGGCCGCGTCGTGACACGCCCGCGGGCCACGCACGCCCGGCGATGGTAGCAACTGCGCGGCGTCCACGGCGCGGCAACCGATTTCGCGCGCGAACGCCCTGCTAACGCCCCGCCCGGAGGCCCGGTCCGACCGCGGTCACGACGTGGCGCCGCAACCGGGCGGGCAGGCGCGCGAACAGGGCCGACATCGCCGCGGCGGTGCCGGCGAGGTCGTCGCGGCCGGAGAGATAGGCCCGCTGCCGGTCCACCGGAAGGGCGAAGAAGGCGTCGAAGAAGGCCGGGAGGTCCCGCGGCGGCAGGGCG
>NZ_BAGK01000140.1 GCF_000308795.1 Nocardia thailandica NBRC 100428
GGCAGCGCGGCAACGGGGAGCGCGGCCCTCGGTAGCGCGGCAACCGGTAGCGCCGACGTCGGCAGCGCGGGTGCGGGGAGCGCCGGGATCGGTAGCGCGGCCACGGGGAGCGCGGCGCTCGGCAGCGCGGCAACCGGTAGCGCCAACGTCGGTAGCGCGGCCACGGGGAGCGCGGCGCTCGGCAGCGCGGCAACGGGGAGCGCGGCGCTCGGCAGCGCCGCGACCGGCAGCGCAGCAGTCGGCAGCGCCGCGACCGGCAGCGCAGCAGTCGGCAGCGCGGCAGTCGGCAGCGCCGCAGTCGGCAGCGCGGCAGTCGGCAGCGCCGCAGTCGGCAGCGCGGCAGTCGGCAGCGCGGCGGTCGGGAGTTCTGTGCTCGGCGGCGGGGGTACGGGCGGCGGCGCGGGTGTGCCGGGCGGCGGCGCCCCCGGACACGGTGGCTCGCGGGTGCCCGAGGGTCCCGCGGGGCCCGGTGGAGGTGCGGCACCGGGTCGGTCCGGCGGAGTCTCGCCCGGTGGGCCGCACACGGCGTCGCCCGGTGGGTACGGCGGGACGAGGATTCCCGGAGAACCGGCGGTCACCGGCGGGTCCGGGAGTGAGCGGGTGTCGGCCGCCGATGTCCGCGCCGACGGCGGGCGGTGGGTGCCTTCCGGGGCGCCCGAGACCGGCGCGGGCGGGCCGATGACCGACGGTCGGTGGACGCTGGCGGCGTTGGGCGCGCTGTCGCTGCTGACGGCGGGTCTGGCGGCGCGGACGGCGTGGCGGGTGCTCCGGAGGCCGGCGTGACAGGCGGCGGCAGGTCACGGCGCGAGCGTGGTGAGACCCGATGACCCGCCGGCACCGCCGCGGCGTGGGATACGCGGTCGCCGGTGTGGCGGTGGCGCTGGTGGCGGTCGCGGTGGCCTTGTTCGCCGCGGCAGGCACCGCCGTCCCGCGTCAGGCGGCGCCGCCACCCGGTCACGCCGACAGCGCGCTGGGCTCCGCGCCCGTCGCGGCCGTGCCGATGCCGCGGTCGGAGCCGGTGCGCGTGCAGGTGCCGGGTATCGGCCTCGACGCGGCGGTGGTCTCCGGCGGCACGGCGGCGGACGGGTCGATCGCCGAGCCCGTGGATTCCGCGCACGCGTCGTGGTTCGCCCCGGGGCCCAGCCCGGGCGAGGCGGGCAACGCGGTGGTCCTCGGTCACGTGGACTCGGCGCGGGGGCCCGCGGTGTTCTTCCGGCTGGGCGAGGTGCGCGCCGGTGACGAGCTGACGGTGACCCGCGCGGACGGGTCACGGGCACGCTTCGTCGTCGACCGCACCGAAACGATCGCCAAGACGGACTTCCCGCGTGATCGTGTCTTCGCCGGCGACGGGACCCCGCGGTTGCGGTTGATCACCTGCGGCGGCGCGTTCGATCCGGGTGCGCGCCGCTACCTCGCGAACGTGATCGTCTCGGCCACGTTCGTCGGGGCCGCCGCCCCGCGCACGTAGCCTGGACGGATCGCGGCCCGGGGCGGCGGCCCCGGGGCGCGGCGTCCGTCGACCCGGCGGCGGCCGGTACCCGGCCCCGCCCCGGCAGGGAGGGTGCGAACCGTGGGTGAGTTCGTCGAGGTCCGGCTCCGCGACGGGAGAGTGCGCGGGTGGTGGCGCGGCGCGTCCGCGGCCTTCCTCGGCATTCCCTACGCCGCGCCGCCGACCGGGGAGCACCGGTATCGGGCGCCCGCCCCGGTCCGGCCGTGGGCCGGGGTGCGGGACGCCACCGAGTTCGGGGCGACGCCGCAGCGGTTCTCGGCCGGGGTCCCGATCGTGCCGGAGCCGTCGTTTCCGGGCGAGGAGACGCTCAACGTCAACGTGTTCACCCCCGCGCCCGGCGATCCCGGCGCCCGGTTGCCGGTGTTCGTCTGGATCCACGGCGGCGGCTACACCGCGGGCTCGCCGTCGAGCCCGTGGTACGACGGGCGCGCCTTCGCCCGCGACGGCGTGGTGGCGGTCGCGATGTCGTATCGGCTGGCCTTCGACGGCTTCGGCGCGATCGACGGCGCGCCGCGCAACCGCGGTGTGCTCGACCAGATCGCGGCGCTGACCTGGGTGCGGGAGAACATCGCGGCCTTCGGCGGCGACCCGGGCCGGGTCACGGTGGGCGGGCAGTCGGCGGGCGCGGGCAGCGTGCTCACCCTGCTGTCGGCGCCCGGGGCGCGCGGTCTCTTCCGCGCCGCGGTCGCCCAGTCCCCCGCGCTGAGCCGGATGACCCCGGACCGCGCGCGGTCGCTGGCCCGGGAGCTGGCCGGCCTCGTCGGCCTGCCCGCGGACGACCCGGACGCCTGGTCGGCCGTCGACGAGGACGCGGTCCTCGCCCAGGTGAAGCCCCTCGGCGACCGGGTCGCCCTGCGCGCGCTGCCGACCGCGGCCGACGACTTCGCCGGGCGGCTGACCGACCCGTACGCCGATCTGCCCCTGGCGTTCGCGCCGGTGGTCGACGGCGAGACCGTGCTGACCTTCGAGGAGGGCGTGGCGGCCGGCTTCCACGACGGGATCCCACTGCTGATCGGCACCACCGCCAACGAATTCGTGCTGGCGCTCGACCACGACGTCCCGGCCGACGAGGTCGGCGCCTGCCTGGCGCAGCGCGGCGTGGGCGACGCGGCGGTGGAGGCGCTGGTCGCCGCGGCCGCCGCGCTCGGACCGCGGCATCTGGCCGGGCAGCTGGTCGCCGAGCTCACCTTCCGCGTCCCCGCGGTCCGGGTGGCCGCCGAACGCGCCGCCGCGGGCCTGGGCGCGCGGACCTGGCTCTACGACTTCCGCCACCGTTCCTCGGTGACCGGCGCGGCCTCGCACTGCCTGGAGCTGCCGTTCGTGTGGGACGTGCTCGACGCGCCCGGCGTCACCGAGGTGCTCGGCCCCCGGCCGCCCCGCGAACTCGCGGACCTGATGCATCCGCACTGGGTCGGCTTCCTGCGTGACGGGGTGTGCCCGTGGCGCGCGGCCACCGGACCTCGCGCGGGCGCGATGGTCTACTCCGCGCGCAGCGGATTCGATCCCGAGGCGTACCTGCCGGAGTGGGAGCTGGTCGCGGCCGGTCGCGGGAGCCGGTGAGCGGCCGCGTCTTCGGCGCGCGGCCCAGGTGCCGCACGGGCACGGGTGACCCGCGACCTGCTCAGTCGGTGACGATCCGCACGGCGTAGGGCATGATCCCGCCTTCGCGCACCGGCGAGATCTTCACGACGTCGCCGGACTGCGGCGCCTCGATCATGGTCCCGTCGCCCAGGTACAGGGCCACGTGCTGGCTGCCGCCCGGCCCCCAGAACAGCATGTCGCCGCGTTCGCGGTCCTCGACGGGCACGCGGGTGCCCGCGTTGTACTGGTAGCCACTGTAGTGCGGCAGCGACACCCCGATGCCCGCGAAGGCGTAGAGCATCAGCCCGGAGCAGTCGAAGCCGACCTTGTTGTAGTCGCCGTGTTCGTCGGCGGTCCCGCCGTCGCGGATGCCGAGGGTCGGGCCGTCCTCGTCGCCGCCGCCCCAGGCGTAGACGACGCCGAGCTGGGACATGGCCCGGTCGATCACGGTCTCGATCGCGGCGCTGCCGTGCACCGACGGGCTCGTC
>NZ_BAGK01000139.1 GCF_000308795.1 Nocardia thailandica NBRC 100428
GCGGACAGGTCGGGCCGTCCGGCATTGCCCGCGCCCGCGACCGTCGCCTCGGCGCGGCGCAGCACCGACTCGCTCATCACCAGGCCGGAGTCCTCGATGGTGAGGATCACCCCGGCGGGCACCTCCACCGCGTACACGTGCACCTCGGTGGTGGGCGGGGAGAAACTGCAGGCGTTGTCGATGAGTTCGGCCAGCAGGTGCATGACGCCCTCGGCCGCGTGCCCGGCGACCGCGATGTCGGCGACCGCGCGCAGCCGCACCCGCTGGTAGCCGCCGACGCGGCCCATGGCGCCGCGCAGGATCGACTCCATCGCAATGGGTTCGGGCCAGCGGCGGCCGGTGCGCGCCCCGCTGAGCACGGCGATGCTGTCGGCGAGGCGCCCGGCCTGGGCGGTGCGGTGATCGAGGGCGAGCAGGTCGGCGAGGACGTCGGGATCGGCGTGCCGGTGCTCCATCTCGCGCAGTTCGGCGAGCATCGCGGTGGTCATCGCCTGCATCCGGCCCGACGCGGCGGCGAAGGCGGCCAGCGCGGCGTCGAGCCTGCGTTCGTACTGGGCGGCGGCACCGGCGTGCCGGGCGGCGGCCTCCTCGGCGTCGGCCAGGCGCCTGCCGTACTCGGCCAGCACGCCCTGCCGTTCGGCGTCGGCGGCGGCCAGCAGGCGTTCGGCCTCGCGCGCGGCACGTTCGGTGCCCGCCGAGGCGCCGCGGGCCCGGTCGCGGTAGCGCAGCGTGGTGACGGTCAGCGCGGCCAGCGCGAGCACGGCCACCGCGCCCGTCACGGCCACCGGGATCCGCGCGGCCTCCGGCGCCGCCCACACCCCCGCCGCGACCGCCGCCGCACCGAGGATCACCACGATCGGGCCGGCGATCACCGAGGTCCGGCCGGGTCGCGATACCGCGTCCTGCACCGGATCGTCCGACTGCGTCAACGCCTGCACTCCCACATCCACCGCCCCGACGGAGGACCCCGCCCCACGGGCCCGGCAGTTCGGATCACTCGAAGTGCCAAGCATTTTCGACAATTTGCCGCACGAGCATAACCGCCCGGCGACCGCCGCGCGATCCGAGCGCCGCGTGATCGAGGACTCGGCGCGCGACGTTCGGCACGAGCGCGCCGACGCCCCCGCGCCCCGCGTCGCGGCGGTAGCCGGACGCACTGCCGGGTCCCGAGCCGCGGCCGACTCGACCCCGCCACCAGCACGCATTTCCCCCACGCCCGGTTTGCCCGTGCCATGATCAGGACTGTCGGCGTGAGCACGACGCCCGGATCGAGGTACTCACAACGGCGGCACCCGCCGCCGCCAACAATGAGGGGAAACGATTCACATGGTGTACGAACAGCAGCAGCCCGGCTATCCGCCGCCCGCGCCGCAGATCGGTGTCGGCGACGCGCTCGGGTTCGCCTGGGACAAGTTCAAGAACAATGCCGGCGTGTGGATCGCCATCATGCTCATCGCGGCGATCATCCAGATCGCGCTCAATTTCATCTTCGGCGCGGGCACCAGCACCGATTCCGACTCCAGCACCGGCTTCCAGGTCGCGTTCGGCATCTGGCAGATCATCGGTTCCATCGTCGGCGCGGTCGTCGGCTACCTGATCACCGCCGCGCTGGTCCGCGGCGCGCTGCACGAAACCGACGGCAACAAGCCCTCGTTCGGGTCGTTCTTCCAGTTCACCAACGTGGGCGCGGTCATCGTGGCCGGTCTGCTGGTCGGCCTCGCGGTCGGCATCGGTTTCGTGCTGTGCATCCTGCCGGGCATCGTGATCATGTTCTTCACCTGGTGGACCATGCAGTTCGTCATCGACCGCGACCAGGACGCGATCACCGCGATCAAGTCCAGCTTCGCCGCCATCAAGGACAACGCGGGCTCGCTGCTGCTGCTCGCGCTGGCCCTGTTCGGCATCAACATCGTGGGCGCCCTGCTCTGTGGCATCGGCCTGCTGGTGACGATCCCGCTGACCTACCTGGCCTCCACCTACGCCTACCGCGTGGTCACCGGCGGCCGCGTCGTCGGCGCGCAGACCACCGTCGCCGAGCCCGGCTACCCCGGCTTCGCGGACCCGAACGCCGGCGGCTACGGCGCGCCCGGGTACGGACAGCAGCCCGGCTACGGCGCCCAGCCCGGCTACGGTCAGCAGCCCGGCTACGGTCAGCAGCCGGGTTACGGCCAGGGCCAGGACCCGGGGTACCCCCAGCAGCCCGGCTACGGCCAGGACCCCGGATACCCGCAGCAGCCGGGTTACGGCTCCCGGCCCGGCGCGCCGGGCGAAGGGTTCGGCGGCCAGGGCGGCCAGAACGGCCCCGACCTGGGCAAGGGCCCGGACACCGGCGGCGACCAGCGCTGACCCACCCCTCGAAGGGGGCGTACGACTCCGGGAGTCGTACGCCCCCTTCGTCTTCCGGCCTCCGCGCGACGATCGCCGTCGCGGCGCCAGCGCGCCTTCTGGGGCCGTCGTCGCGGGTCAGGGGCGCCCGGGCCGGGGAGGTAGCGCACAGCACCCCGACGCGCAGGGAGCGCCGTCGACGGTGCAGCCGTAGCCGGGGACGTCGCCGAGTTCGCGGACGGGCCCGTCGGCCAGGTGCTCGTCGACCAGTTCGGCGACCAGGCGCGCGAAGCGGGGGTCGGTGCCGGGGGTCGCGGCGCGGGCGAACGCCATGCCGAGTTCGGCGGCGCGTTCGGCGGCCTCGTTGTCCAGGTCCCAGATGACCTCGAGATGGTCGGAGACGAACCCGACCGGGCACACGACGACGGCGTCGACGCCCTCGGCGTGCAGGGCGTCCAGATGGTCGACGATGTCGGGCTCGAGCCACGGCACCTGCGGCGGGCCGGAACGGGACTGCCAGACCACGTCGTAGTCGGGCACGCCCGCGGCCAGGGCCGACAGCCGGGCGGCCTCGGCGACCTGGCGGCTGTAGAGGTGGCCGCCGTCGGCGGGCGGGCCCGCGGACCTGTCGGCGGCGACCGGCACCGAATGGGCGGTGAACACCAGCCGGGCACCCTCGCGGCGATCGGCGGGCAGCCGCTCGGTCGCCGCGCGGATGGCGTCGGCGAAGGACTCGATCAGCAGGGGGTGGTCGAAGTACTGGCGCAGCTTCGTGAGGCGGGGAGCGTTGTCCCCCACGGCCGCCCGCGCGCGGGCGATGTCCTCGTCGTACTGGCGGCAGCCGGAATACCCGCCCCACGCCGAGGTGGGGAACACCAGGGCCGAACGGACACCGTCGGCGGCCATCCGCGCGACGGTGTCCTCCACCAGCGGATGCCAGTTGCGGTTGCCGAAATAGACGGGCAGCTGCACGCCCGCGTCGGCGAGGACCTGCTCGATCGCGCCGATCAGCTCGCGGTTCAGGGCGTTGATCGGCGACACGCCACCGAAGTGCAGATAGTGCCCCGCGACCTCCTCGAGGCGTTCGCGCGGCACCCCCCGGCCCCGAGTGACGTTCTCCAGGAACGGCATCACGTCCTCGGGGCCTTCGGGGCCCCCGAAGGACAGCAGCAGCAGTGCGTCGGCGGTGCCGGACACGGTCCGCGCCTCCTTCGTCTCGGGGATCAGTTGGTGAAGTTCTCCGGGAACCACATGTTGTGGCTCGCGCCGCCGTCGACGTAGATGATCGACCCGGTGGTGGCGGGCAGCCAGTCCGAGAGCAGCGCCACGATGGACTTGCCGACCGCGCGCGCGTCGGCGCCGTCCCAGCCGATCGGGGACGCGCCGTCCCAGTACTCGTCGAGCTGACGCAGCTGCTTGGCGTCGTCGGTGGCGGTGCCCGCGATGGCCTTGGCCGCGAGGGTCTTCACCGGGCCCGCGGCGATCAGGTTGGACCGGATCTTCTTGGCGTAGCCCACCTCCCGGGCCACGTACCGGTTCACCGACTCCAGCGCGGCCTTGGACACGCCCATCCAGTTGTAGTACGGCATCGCCACGCGCGGGTCGAAGTCCATGCCGACGATCGAGCCGCCCTCGTTCATCACGGGCAGCACGGCGCGGGCCAGCGAGGCGTAGCTCCAGGCGGAGATCTCGAAGGACTTCGCCACGTCGGGGCCGGGGCCCTCGAGGAACGGCACCGCGTCCGGACCCATCAGGGTCTTGGGGGCGAACGCGATCGAGTGCAGCACGCCGTCGACGCCCTCGGGCGCCAGCTCGCGCAGGGCGCCCGCCAGCGCGCCCAGGTTCTCCTCGTTGGTGACGTCGAGGGGGATCGCGGGCGGCACCTCCTGCGGCAGGCGCTTGGCGATGCGATCGATCAGCCGCAGCCGTTCCGGGATGCCGGTGATGATCACCTTCGCGCCCTGCTCCTGCGCGACCGCCGCCGCGCTGAACGCGATCGACGAGTCGGTGATGATGCCGGTGACCAGGATGGTCTTGCCTTCGAGCAGTCCGCCCATGAGTTCTCGGTTCTCCTGAAAATCGTTGAGGGGTTCCGGGTTACGGAAGAATCAGTGGCCCATGCCCATGCCGCCGTCGACCGGGATGACGGCACCGGTGACGTAGCGGGAGTCCTCCGAGGCCAGGAAGCTGACCACGGCGGCGACGTCCTCGGCCTGGCCGAGGCGGCCCAGCGGGATGAACTTCTTGGCGGTTTCCTTCAGATCCTCGGGCAGGTCCGCGGTCATGTCGGTCTCGATGAAACCGGGGGCGACCACGTTGGCGGTGATGCTGCGCGTGCCCAGCTCGCGGGTGATGGAGCGGGCCATGCCGATGACGCCGGCCTTCGAGGACGCGTAGTTGATCTGGCCGGGGCCGCCGCCGAGACCGACGACCGAGCCGAGGAAGATCATCCGGCCCCAGCGGGCGCGCAGCATCGCGCGGTTGGCCCGCTTGGCACAGCGGAACGCGCCGGTGAGGTTGGCGTCGATGACCCGCTCGAACTGCTCCTCGCTCATGCGCATGAGCAGGGTGTCGTCGGTGATGCCCGCGTTGGCGACCAGCACCTCGACCGGACCCTGGTGCTCCTCGACCTCGGTGAAGGCCCGGTCGACCGAATCCGAGTCCGTGACATCGCACTTCACGCCGAACAGGCCCTCGGGCACCCCCGATCCGCGATGCGTGACGGCGACCTTGTGGCCGTCGGCGAGCAGGCGCTGGGCCACCGCGAGACCGATACCGCGGTTGCCACCGGTCACCAGGACCGAGCGGGATGTGACGTTCGACATAGAGTCCAACCTATCTGTTCCGGTTCGTGCGTCCCCCGCCGGGTCGAGCCTCGAGGGACGACTCACAGCCGGTGGACACGTTGCTTGTTACGGCAGGCGTTGACGATAGAGCAACGACACGACCACGCCGGCGGCGACGAAGACCATACCCAGCAGCAGCCACGGCCTGCTCGCGTCGCCCCGCGTCGTCTCGTAGCCGATCTGCTCCTCGAGCGTGTCGTAGACGGCGCGCAGTTCGGCCAGCGAGGAAGCGGTGTAGAACTCGCCGCCGGACAGTTTCGCGATCTCCTTCAGCGAGGTGTTGTCCACGGGGACCTTCACCCGCTGCGAGCCGCCGCCGTCGGTGTCGGGGATCTCCACGGTGCCCCATTCGGTGCCGAAGGAGATGGTCGAGACCGGGATGCCCTTGTTCTTGGCGAGGCGGGCGGCGGTGAAACCGTGCCGGGGGTTGTCGACGTCCTTGTCGTCGGGCACGGTCTGCTTGCCGTCGGACATGAGCACGACGCGGGCAGGCGGCGGGGTCTCCGCGCCGCCGAGCACCGCGGCCAGGGTGTCGATGGACTGCAACGCGGTCAGGATGCCCTCGCCGGTGGCGGTCCGCTCGGCCAGCTTGATGTTGTCGATGGCGTGCTTGACGGCCTCGCGGTTCGTCGTCGGCGAGACCATCACCGAGGCGGTGCCCGCGAAGGTGACGAAACCGAGGTTGATGCCCGGCGTCAGCCCGTCGACGAATTCCTTACCGGCCTTCTGCGCCACCTGCAGCCGGCTCGGCGGCACGTCGGTGGCCTCCATCGACAGCGACACGTCCATGACCAGCACGACGGTCGCGCGGTTGCGCGGCACCTTCTGCACGGCGGTCGGGCCCGCGGCCGCCACGGTGAGCGCGACCAGGCCGACCAGGATGAGCGCGATGGGCGCGTGCCGCAGCACACTCGGCTTGCTCGGCGCGACCTTCTCCAGCGTCGACATGTTGGAGAACAGCAGCGTCTTGCGATGGCGGCTGCGCTGGACCAGCACATAGCCGACGATCAGCGCCGCGACGACGAACAGGAAAGCGAACCAGACGACGGCGGTGAAATGGGAAATACTCACTGACGAGGCACCCGCCCGCTCGGGGCGCCGAGGCTGTGGCGCCGGGTGGACACGAACCGGACCACGTCGGCGATCCAGTCCCGATCGGTCTGCAGGGTCATCACCGGCGCGCCGCAGCTGCGCAGCGCCTGGTGGACCTTCTCGCGATGCGCCCGCGCGGCGGCGGCGTAGTCGGCGCGCAGCGTCGGGGTGACGCTGAACTCGCGCGTGCGGCCGGTCTCGGGATCGTGCAGCACCACGTCGCCGACGTCGGGCAGGCTCAGGTCGCGCGGATCGAGGACCTCGACCGCGAGCAGGTCGTGCCGCGCCGAGATCGCGCGCAGCGACCGCTGCCAGTCCAGATCGCCGAGGAAGTCGCTGATCACCACGGCCAGGCCGCGTTTGCGCTGCGGGCGGCGCAGCGATTCGATACCGGCCTGCAGGTCGCCGCGCACCCCGTCGCGCGCGTGCGGGGTGGTCGCGATGCCGCGCAGCAGCGTGCGGGCGTGCGTGCGGCCGCTGCGGGCCGGGATGCGCACCAGGTCCTGGCCGGTGGCGACCACCGCGCCGACCCGGTTGCCGCCGCCCGCGGTGAGATGGGTGACCGCGGCCGAGGCCGCGATCGCGAGATCGCGCTTCTGGCACTCGCCGGTGCCGAAGTCGAGGCTGGCCGACAGGTCGACGACCAGCCACGTCTCCAGCTCGCGGTCGGCGATCATCTGCCGCACGTGCGGATGCGTCGTGCGTGCGGTGACCGACCAGTCCATCTGGCGCACATCGTCACCGGGCTGGTACGCGCGCGCCTCCCCCGGCTCCGAACCGGGTCCGGGGATGAGGCCGAGGTGGTCGCCGTGCAGGACGCCGTCGAGGCGCCTGCGCACGGTGAGCTCCAGGGTCTTCAGCGCCGCCGACAGTTTCGGGTCGGTCAGGTCACCGGCCCGGAACGAGGGCGGAGCGTGGGGCGACATCGGCACGCGGACAACGGGTTCCGGCGCCGCCGTCACTGGGGCGCGACGTTGCCGGCGGGCTGGGACACCTGCTGGCCGTTGGGCGGCTGCGGAATCGCGGGCTGGGCCGGGGCGGCGGGCGCCTGCGGCGCCTGTCCCGGCTGCGGCACGGCGGGCGCCCCGACGGCCTGCGGCGCGACCTGGGGCAGGCCGACGGTCTGCAGCACGCGCTTGACCACGTCCTCGGGGCTGACCTCGTCGGCCAGCGCGTCGTAGGACAGCACGAGGCGGTGGCGCAGCACGTCCGGGATGACCTCGACGACGTCCTGCGGGACGACGTAGTCGCGGCCGCGGATCAGCGCCACCGCGCGGGCCGCGGCGATGATGCCCAGGCTGGCGCGCGGCGAGGCGCCGTAGGAGATCCAGCTCGCCACGTCCGGCATGCCGAACTCCAGGGGCGTGCGGGTGGCGGCGATGACGCGCACGACGTAGTCGACCAGCGCGTGGTGGACGAAGACGTTGGCGGCGAGTTTCTGCAACCGGATGATGTCCTCCGGGCCCAGGATCTGCTTGGGCTCGGGCGGGGTGACCCCCATGCGGTAGATGATCTCGCGCTCCTCCTCCACCGAGGGGTAGTCGACGATCACCTTGAACAGGAAGCGGTCGCGCTGCGCCTCGGGCAGCGGGTAGACGCCTTCGCTCTCGATCGGGTTCTGGGTCGCCATGACCAGGAACGGATCGGGCATCGGGTAGGTCTTGCCGCCGATGGAGACCTTGCGCTCGGCCATCACCTCGAGCAGCGCCGACTGCACCTTGGCGGGGGCGCGGTTGATCTCGTCGGCCAGCACGAAGTTCGCCACCACCGGACCGAGTTCGGTGTCGAACTGTTCGCGGCCCTGCCGGTAGATGCGGGTACCGATGAGGTCGGTGGGCACCAGGTCGGGGGTGAACTGCACCCGCGAGAACGAACCGCCGACGACCTTGGCGAAGGTCTCGACCGCGAGCGTCTTGGCGATACCGGGGACACCTTCGAGCAGCACGTGACCCTTGGCGAGCACGCCGACGAGCAGGCGTTCGACAAGCCGGTCCTGACCCACGATCACCCGTTTGACCTCGAAGATCGCCTTCTCGAGCGTCGCCACGTCACGCTCCAGGGTGCTCGGCGCGCCCGATCCGGCGTCCTTGGCCAGATTCGCCCCGCTCACACCTTCCGTCGAAGTCACCAACATCCCCGCTTTCGCTTTGGTCCTGTGCGTGTGGCCACAACTATTCCAGGTAATGGCCCGGCGTGCCGCAACCGGCCGACGGTGGACGCGAATTCGTCGCATTCACCACCGTCCGCCCGTGTGCTGCCACCCTACGCATGTCGGGCGTGGGACGGCGGAAACCGCGGCGCCGGCCGCCCGCCGACGGGGGTTCGGCGAGGGCTCCGCCGACGCGGCGCCGGGGCGCATTTCGCCCGATTCGCCGTTTTCCGCCGGGGACCCTGACATATCGGCAAATGTTCGGCAATGTGAATTGCGCGTCGTTGCCCGATTCGAATAACGATATCGTCGCGCTCCCGGACGAATTCCGAGGTCCGGGCAACGACCCCGCGACGAGTGCCGTTCACCACACCTCTCCGGGGCTAATTCCGCAGTTCCGTCGGTGTTCCATGGCGAATACCCGAATTGCCGTCGCGGCATACCGCCGAATTCGGTCGTTCGGATTGCTTCAGTGCCAGAGAAGGTGATCACCATGCGCATTTACTCGCGCACATCATTCCCCAGAAGTTTGCTGTCCGGCGTCGTCGCGGCCACGACCGTCGCGGTCGCGGTAGCCGTCGCACCCGCCGTCGGCGCCACCCCACTGGACCTGCCCGGCATCGGGGCGGTCGACGTCGACACCGGCTCGACCGGCGGCTCGGCGGACCCGCTCGGCGCGGCCGGGGCAGGCCAGGGCGGCGGCGCGGAGCTCGCCATCCCCGGCACCGGGAGCGCGGCGGGCTCGGGCGTCCCGGCCGGGATCGACACCGGGTCGGGCGCCTCGGGTTCGAGCGCCGGATCCGGAGAGGCCCTGGGAAGCGCGGGGGCGGGGAGCGGCGGCGGTGGCAGCGCCGCACTCGGCGCCGGGACCGGCAGCACGGACACCGGCAGCGCCACACTCGGCCTGGGCGCGGGCAGCGCCGACACCGGC
>NZ_BAGK01000138.1 GCF_000308795.1 Nocardia thailandica NBRC 100428
GGTCGATGGCCGCGTCGGCGATCACGGTGCCGGGCGGGAAGATCGCCGCCGCGCCCGCCTCGTACAGCTCGTCGAAGTCACCGGGCGGGATGACACCGCCGACGATGACCATGATGTCGGGGCGGCCGACATCGGCCAGTGCCTGCCGCAGGGCGGGCACCAGCGTGAGGTGGCCCGCGGCCAGGGAGGAGACGCCGACGATGTGCACGTCGTTGTCCGCCGCCTGCTGCGCGACCTCCTCGGGGGTCTGGAACAGCGGGCCCACGTCGACGTCCATGCCGAGGTCGGCGAAGGCGGTGGCGATCACCTTCTGGCCGCGGTCGTGGCCGTCCTGGCCCATCTTGGCGACCAGGATGCGGGGACGACGGCCCTCGGCCTCGGCGAACTCGGCGACCAGGTCGATGGCCTTGCTGATGTTGCTCACCTTGCCCGCCTCCTCGCGGTAGACGCCGGACAGGGTCCGGATCTCGGCCTGGTGGCGGCCGTAGACCTTCTCGAGCGCGTCGGAGATCTCGCCGACCGTGGCCTTGGCGCGCGCGGCGGCGATGGCCAGGGCGAGCAGGTTGTTCTCCATGCCGCCCTCGGTCGAGGCGGCGGCGCGGGTCAGGTCGGCCAGCGCGGCCTCGACGGCGGCCGGATCACGTTCGGCGCGCAGGCGTTCCAGCTTCTCGATCTGCTCGGCGCGCACGCGCGAGTTCTCGACCTTGAGCACCTCGACCTGCTGGTCCTCGGCGACCTGGTACTTGTTGACGCCGATCACCGGCTGCTGGCCGGTGTCGATGCGGGCCTGGGTGCGGGCCGCGGCCTCCTCGATGCGCAGCTTCGGGATGCCTTCGGAGATGGCCTGGGCCATGCCGCCGTGCGCCTCCACCTCGGCGATGTGCGCGCGGGCGCGCTCGGCGAGCTGGTGGGTCAGCCACTCCACGTAGTAGGAGCCGCCCCACGGGTCGATCGGGCGCGTGGTGTTGGACTCCTGCTGGATGAGCAGCTGGGTGTTGCGGGCGATGCGGGCGGAGAAGTCCGTGGGCAGCGCCAGGGCCTCGTCGAGGGCGTTGGTGTGCAGCGACTGGGTGTGGCCCTGGGTCGCGGCCATCGCCTCGATGCACGTGCGCGCCACGTTGTTGTAGGCGTCCTGGGCGGTCAGCGACCAGCCCGAGGTCTGCGAATGGGTGCGCAGCGACAGCGATTTCGAGCTCTTGGGCCCGAACTCGCTCACCAGTTCGCTCCACAGCAGCCTGCCCGCGCGCAGCTTGGCGACCTCCATGAAGAAGTTCATGCCGATGGCCCAGAAGAACGACAGGCGCGGGGCGAACTTGTCCACGTCCATGCCCGCGGCGATGCCGGCCCGGATGTACTCCACACCGTCGGCGAGGGTGTAGGCCAGCTCCAGGTCGGCCGTCGCGCCTGCTTCCTGGATGTGGTAGCCGGAGATGGAGATCGAGTTGAACTTCGGCATCTCCGCGCTGGTGTAGGCGAAGATGTCGGAGATGATCCGCATCGAGGGCTTGGGCGGGTAGATGTAGGTGTTGCGGACCATGAACTCCTTCAGAATGTCGTTCTGAATGGTTCCGGCCAGCTTGTCGGGGGTGACGCCCTGTTCCTCGGCCGCCACGACGTAGAGCGCCAGGATGGGCAGCACCGCGCCGTTCATGGTCATCGACACCGACACCTGATCCAGCGGGATCTGGTCGAAGAGCTGGCGCATGTCCAGGATGGAGTCGATGGCCACGCCCGCCATGCCGACGTCGCCCTGCACGCGCGGGTGATCGGAGTCGTAGCCGCGGTGGGTGGCCAGGTCGAAGGCGACCGAGAGGCCCTTCTGGCCCGCCTGCAGATTGCGGCGGTAGAAGGCGTTGGAGTCCGCGGCGGTGGAGAAGCCCGCGTACTGGCGGATCGTCCACGGCTGGTTGACATACATCGTCGGGTACGGGCCGCGCAGGAACGGCGCGACGCCGGGCACCGTGTCGAGCGGATAGCCCTCGGCGACGACGGCGTCCCGGTCGGCCTTGGTGAACACCGGCGGCACGTCGATGCCCTCGGGGGTCGACCAGGTCAGCTGGTCGGGGGTCGCGTCGTTGGCCGCGGCGGCCGCGGCGACGAACTCGCTCACCTGCGCGGCGTCGACCGCGGCGGGCTCGGGCGCCCGCTCGGTCAGCGGCACCTCGGCGAAACTGCCGACGATGTGCTCGATCTCGGATGTCGTCATCAGGCTCCCACCTTCTCCAGCAGCGCCGACAGGGTCGCGACCGCGTCGATGCGCGCGGTCAGGAACCCGTCGGGTCGCTGCTCGCCCGCCACGTCGGCGACGGCCTTCTCCGGGCCGGCGAGCAGGACGGTCTCGATTCCCGCGCCGCGCAGTTCGGCGACGGCCGCGCCGGCCTGTTCGCCGTAGCGGGCGTCGGATCCGCACAGCACCGCGATCGGCGCGCCGGACTCCTTCGCCGCGGCGGCGATGTCGCCGGGGGCGAGCGGTCCGCGCTGCACCGCTTCGATGCCGCCGGACGCGAGGAGGTTGGCGGCGAAGATGGTGCGGACGTTGTGTTCGGCGACCGGGCCCAGCGGCACCAGCAGGGCGGTGGGCCGGGCGCCGTTGGCGGCCAGGTAGGCGTCGGACCGGTCGCGCAGGGCCTCGAAGGCGGCGCCGTAGCGGACGGTCGGGCCGGGCTGCCTCGCCTGCTCGGACAGGGCGGGCTCGGCCAGGTTCGGGAACTCGTTGACGCCGGTGACCGCCGTGCGGCGGTGGGCGATGTCGGCGGCGCGGGCGGCGGCGGTCGCGGCGATCCGCTCGGCCAGCAGCCCGGAGGTCCGCGCCGCGGTGTAACCGCCCGCGGCCTCGAGTTCCTGCATGAACTCCCATGCCTTGGCGGCCAGGGCGGCGGTGGCGTCCTCGATGTACCACGAGCCCGCGCCCGGGTCCTGGACGTGGCCGAGGTGGGACTCCTCGAGCAGCAGCAGCTGGACGTTGCGCGCCATGCGCTGCGAGAACGACGCGGAGACACCGAGTTCGCCCGGCGGCAGCGCGGAGTCGAAGGGGGCGACCAGCACCGAGTCCGCGCCGCCGACACCGGCGCCGAAGGCGGCCAGGGTCGTGCGCAGCAGGTTCACCCACGGGTCGCGCTGGGTCAGCATGGCCGCCGAGGTCACCGCGTGCTGGGGGGCCGCGCCGAAGGCGGGCGCCCCGCAGACCTGCGCCACACGGGCCCAGAGCTGCCGGGCCGCACGGAACTTCACGATGGTGGCGAACTGGTCGTCGGTGGCGGCGAAGCGGAACTCCAGCTGCCCGAAGGCCTCGGCGATGTCGACGCCGGCGCCGGTCAGCAGGCGCAGGTACTCGAGTCCGGCGGCCACCGCGGCGCCGACTTCCTGGGCGTCGGCCGCGCCCGCGTCGTGGAAGGCGGTGCCGTCGACGGTGAGCGCGCGCACGGTCTCCGCGCGGGCGGCGGCCCGCTGCGCCAGGGCGACGGCCTCGTCCGGGGTGACGTCCGGGGTACCGGCGAAGGCGCTGGTCAGCGGGGCGGCGCCGAGACCGGCCCGGATCCGCGCCCGGTCGGCGAGCTCGTAGGCGTCCAGCGCGGCGAACAGCGCGTCGGCCGCGGCGGTCGTGTCGGCGCCCGCGGCCAGGGTGACCGGCGCGAGGTCGAACAGGACGCCGTCGAGGGCCGCGCCGATCTCGGCGACGGGCAGGCCGCCCGCGCCCACGGTCAGGACGAGGGCGCTGACGCCGTTCTCCAGTCCGGTCAGGATCGCCTCACGGGTGGCGGCGCCGGTGGACTCCCCCGCGGCGGCCGCGACGAACCAGCCGCGCTGCGGATCACGGGTGGCGTCGCCGCCGCGCACGTAGGGGAAGGCGCCCGGCAGCGGCTGCTCGGGCAGCTCGTCGCGGCGCGTGTACAGCGGCGCGACGGTGAGGCCGTCGTAGGTCGTCTCATCGAGCAGATGCTCGGGCTCGGCGGGCAGATCGGCGGGCTCGACCCGGCGCGCCTTCGCCAGCACGCCTGCCACACCCTTGCGCCACGCGGCGTATTCGGGCACCGGATCCGGCGCGATCCCCGCGCCCGATGCTGAACCATTAGGCATAGCTGCTGTTCTCTCTTCCACTTCTCGTCGACCGCACCCCGGTGTACTGCCGCTCCCGGGAGATCCGCGCCGCAGCGCGCATGCCTCGGTGAACCAGGACACGTCCGGTTCTCCTCGATGCTAACGATGTGCCCGAGGCCGACAAGCGGCGCGGGGCGTACCGGCCGGTAGGCTTCGCCGGTGGCCCGACTGTTCCGCAATCCCCGTATCCTCGCGATCCTCGCGGCGGTCGCGGCGCTGTTCGCCGTCGCGGCGGTCGTGCCCCTGCCCTCACCTGAGGCGATCCGGAATTGGGCCGGTGCGTCGGGTCCCCTGCTGCCGGTGCTGTTCTTCCTCTTCTACGCCGTCGTCGCGGTCGCGCCGGTACCGCGGACTGTGCTCACCGTCACCAGCGGGATCCTGTTCGGCCCGCTGCTCGGCGGGTCGCTGGCGCTGGGCGCGAGCGCGGTGGCGGCGATGCTCGCCCTCGGCGGCGTGCGCGCCCTCGGCCGCGAGCGCGTGGCTCCCCATCTCACCCATCCCGCGGTGCGGGCGGTCAACGAGCGGCTGGCCCGGCGGGGCTGGCTGGCCGTCGCCTCGCTGCGGATGATCCCGGTGGCGCCGTTCTCGGTGGTCAACTACTGCTGCGGGCTCTCCTCGGTCCGTCCGCTGCCCTACCTCGCGGCGACCGTACTCGGGTCGGCGCCGGGCACCTTCGGCACCGTGACCCTGGTCGGCTCCCTCACCGCCGACACCGACCCGGCCATGCTGCTCGTGTCGGGCGGATGCTTCGCCCTCGGCATCGTCGGGCTGATCATCGATGCGCGCTGGCCGGTTCCCGAGACGGCGGCCCGCGAACCGGCGGACAGCCCCGCGACTGTCTGAGTCGGCTATGGCAACGTGGCGAAAGCCATCCGCTATCACCGTCATTCATCACACATCGCTATCACGGTGCGATCACACGCCGCGTATCCGTGACATTTCCCGATCACGCACACGTCATTGCTGTTACAGAGCCCCGAATTCCGGGGGGCGTGGGCGTGCCGGGTAATTTTTCGGAAAAGTGTCGTTTCAATGCGCGAAATTCCGCGAGGACATAGGTTGACCACCAGACTTGTGGTCTGCCACAATCTGAAAGTGATCCACTTCACATAGTTGGTCCGCCGACGTACCAACTCTCAGAGTTATCTCAGAGTTATAGACTCCGAGTAGCCCAGGGTTCGCCGGCTCCATCCAAGTAGGGGATCCCAAGCACCGCACGGCGGCGCAGCCCGCGCCGCCGATCCCCCTTGTTCGTCTGCCGATTTCGGCATGTTCTTCCCTGAGGTGACCGGCATGGAATACACCCACCTGTCCGAATTCCGGATCCGCTCCGGCGATCTGACCATCTGGACCCCCGAAGTCACCGATCCCGCGTCCTGGGCCGACGACGATCGCGCCCTGGCCAGCGTGCACACCCAGTACCTGGGCTTCCTCGACCCCGCCGACCCGCGACCGGGCAAGGGCCGCTGGATCGGCACGATCTTCGAGATGGACGCCCCGCTCGACGCGGCGGCCTGGGCCCGCACCCTCGAGCTGTGGCACGACCGCCACGAGGGCTTCCGCACCACCGTCGCCCCGCTGCCCGGCGGCGACTACCACCGCATCACCACCGCACCCGGCACCGTCCGGGTGACCGGCGCCGCGGTCGCCGGCCTCACCGACGGCGACGCCATCAACGCCTACCTCGAGGAGGCGTGCGAGCTGCGCCTGTCCGCGCTGACCTGGCCGCACCTGCTGGTGGCCACCGTCGCCCACGACACCGCCGACTTCACCGTGCTCGTCGGCGCCGACCACTCGGTGCTGGACGCCTACTCCCAGGCCGTGCTCATCCTCGAACTGCGCACCCTCTACACCGCGGTCACCACCGGCGGCGAGATCCGCGACTCGGCCACCTTCGGCAGTCCCGCCGACTTCGCCGCCATCGAGCGCGCCGCCGCCGAGGAACTGACCCCCGACTCCCCCG
The DNA here is from genome assembly GCF_000308795.1 of Nocardia thailandica NBRC 100428. Classification (GTDB taxonomy): domain Bacteria; phylum Actinomycetota; class Actinomycetes; order Mycobacteriales; family Mycobacteriaceae; genus Nocardia; species Nocardia thailandica. The sequence goes on from NZ_BAGK01000138.1 coordinate 6,062, forward strand.
CCGTCGGCGTCTGGCGCGACTTCCTCGGCGAGCCCGGCTCGCCCATGCCGCGCTTCGGCGCCGAGCACGTCGTCGAGCTCGAGGGCGAGCACGCCCAGCCCAGCGTCTCGCGCACGGTGCTGAGCCTCGAGCAGCTCGAGGAGGTCGAGGCCGCCCTCGACCGCGTCAAGCACCGGCTCTCGGTCACCGTGTTCGCCGCGCTGGCGATGGCGACCCGGGAGGTGTTCGGCGAGAACCGGTTCCGCACGGTCATGCCGATCGCGACCCGCCCCGACCTCGAGTGGCTCGAGTCGATGGGCTGGTTCGTCAACGTCGTCCCCGTCGACATCACCCTCGACCCGGGCGCCGACATGGGCGCGGCGCTCGACGCCACCCGCGCCGCGCTCAAGCGGGCCCACCTGTGCAACGACGCCTCCTGGGGCCGGTCGCTGGCCATGGTCGGCGCGCTGTCGGGCCCGGTCTACGGCGCCTCCTTCCTCGACATCCGCATGCTCCCGGACTACGAGCTGGTCGCCGACCTGCGGGGCCGCACGCTGCGCGCGGTGTCCTACTCGACCGACGAGGTGTACTTCTGGGTCGTGCGCGGCCCCGAGGGCCTGTACGTGTCGACCCGGTACCCGGCCGGTCTGCCCGCCGAGATCATGGACGCCTTCCTGGCCGAGTTCGCCCGCGCGATCTACGCCGTCACCGCTCTGGCCGTCCCGGTCGCCGACGCGGCCGCCGAGAGCGCACCGGCGGCCCTGAGCGCGAGCTGATCGCCGATGCGCGCACTGCTGGCCTTCACCGGCAGCCGTGGTGATGCCCAACCGGGCATCCTGCTGGCCCGCGAGCTCACCGCTCGCGGGCACGCGGTGACCCTCGCGCTGTCGCCGAACCTGGTCGGTTTCGCCGCCGGGCACGGGATCGAGGCGATCGGATTCGGCTGGGACAGCGCGGAACTGCTGCGCACCCAGCACGAGGACCGTCGCTTCCACAGCCCGGACCCGCGCCAACGGCTGCGGGCGGTGCTGGATCTGCAGCGCCGCGGGGTCGCCGAGGCCGTCCGGGACCTCGTCGACGTGGCGCCGGGCCACGACGTGATGGTGACCGGCATGGCCGGCGAGGAGGCCGCCGACGCGGCCGCCCGCCGTCACGGGTTGCCGCTGGCCGCGGTGCACTTCTTCCCGATCCATCCGTGCCGGTCGATCCCGGTGGTCCCGGCCGCCTGGGGACCGCGCGTCCCCGGCGCCCTCAACCGCCGGATCTGGCGGGGCCTGCGCTGGGCGCGGGACACGGCCCTGGCGGGCACCCTCGCCCCGTACGCCGCGTATCCGCCGGTGCCGCAACGGGTGTCGATCCAGGCCTACGACATCGATCTGTTCCCCGGGCTGGCCGCCGAGCTGCCCGCGCGGCATCCGGTGACCGGTTTCCCCGTCGACCGCGACGGGGTGCTGCGCGGCGCGGGCGACGCCGAACTCGACGCCTGGCTCGACGCGGGTGACGCGCCGGTGTACGTCGGTTTCGGCTCGATGGCCGTCGACGATCCGGCCGCCCTGGTGCGCATGCTGCGGGAGGTCTGCGCGCGGCGCGGCACGCGGCTGTTGCTCGCCTCGGGGTGGGCCGGGATCGCCACCGGCTACTCCCCCGAGGTGGCCGTCGTGGAGCAGGTCGACCACGCCGCGGTGCTGCCGCGCTGCGTGGCCGCCGTGCACCACGGCGGGGCGGGCACCACCGCCGCGGCGCTGCGTGCCGGTGTCCCGCAGGTCATCTGCTCGATCCAGGCCGATCAGCCCTATTGGGGCCAGGCCCTGCGCAGGCAGGGCCTGGCCGCCACCCTGCCCGCCCGCGACCTGACCGCGGCGCGGCTGACCGGCCTGCTCGACCGGGTCGGCGAGCCCGACCTGGTCGCGCGGGTCCGCGCCTACGCCGCCGCGTTCGGCGACAAGGGCGTGGCCCAGGCCGCCGACCAGGTCGAGTACCTGGCCCAGCACGTGTCCCACGAACTACCCGCCGGGAGGCCGCTGTGAGTACCGATATCGCCATCACCACCGCCGGGCTCGGCAAGTCCTTCGGCGACTTCCGCGCGGTCGGCGCGATCGACCTGAGTGTCCCGGCGGGCACCGTGTTCGCCGTGCTCGGCCCCAACGGCGCGGGCAAGACGACCACCGTGCGCATGCTGGCCACCTTGCTGCGCCCCGACCGCGGCCACGCCGAGGTCTTCGGCTACGACGTCGTCCGCGACGCGGTGGCGGTGCGCTCGATGATCGGGCTCACCGGCCAGTACGCCTCGGTCGACGAGACCCTCACCGCCACCGAGAACCTGCGCCTGTTCGGCCGGCTGCTCGGCCTGTCCCGCCGCGCCGCGGCCGACCGCGCCGCCGAACTCCTCGACGAGTTCGAGCTGTCGGCGGTCGGCAACCGCGGCGTCGGCGCGTTCTCCGGCGGCATGCGCCGCCGCCTCGACCTGGCCGCCACCCTGATCACCGATCCGCCGCTGATCTTCCTCGACGAACCGACCACGGGCCTGGACCCGCACACCCGCGAACGCATGTGGGGTGTCATCCGCGGGCTGGTCGCGCGGGGGGCGACGGTGCTGCTGACCACCCAGTACCTGGAGGAGGCCGACGCGCTGGCCGACCGGATCGCGGTGATCGACCGCGGCAGCCTGGTCGCCGAGGGCACCCCGGCCGAGCTGAAGGCCTCGATCGGCGACCAGGTGCTGCGCCTGGACATCCCCGACCCCGCCGATCGCCGCCGGGCCGAGGGGCTCATCGCCGACCTCACCGGCGACGTGCCCGAGGGCTCGTCGGCCGGGACGCTGACGGTGGGTCTGCGCGACGCGGACCTGGGCGCCGACATCGTGGCCGCCTGCCGGACCGCCGGGATCACCCTGCGCGGCTTCGCGGTGGACCGACCCGACCTGAACGAAGTCTTCCTGGCGCTGACCGGGCACGCCGCCGACCGCGCCGACGCGGCCTGAGGAGAGAGCTCTCGATGACGCTGACCACCGAGTCCACGCAGGCCACCCGGATCGCGCGCACCCCGCGGATCACCCGGGTCGGTCCCCTGGCCGCTCTGCACCAGTCGCTGATGATGGCCTGGCGCGGACTGCTCACCTTCCGACACTCCCCCCAACTCCTCTACGACGCCATCCTGCTCCCCATCGTCGGCCCCATCCTGTTCGGCAGCATCTTCGGCACCGCCATCGCCGGCAGCATGCAGAACTACCTACCGATCATGATCCCGGGCGTCCTCGTCCAGATCGTGCTCACCTCCTCCGTCGCCACCGGGGTCTCACTGTCCGAGGACATCCGCTCCGGCGTCTTCGACCGGTTCACCGCCATGCCCATCGCGCGCTCGGCGCCGGTGGCCGGGGCGCTGCTCGCGGGTGCCGTGCGGTATCTGATCGCCGCGGTCACCGTCGTGATCGTCGGGTTCTGCATGGGTTACCGCCCCGAATACCCGGGCGGCTTCGTCGCGGGCGCCGCCCTGGTCGTCTTCGCGACCACCGCGATCAGCTGGCTGTTCGCCTTCATCGGCGCCCGGATCGCCAAACCCGCGGCGGTGCAGGGCATGTCGATGCTGGTGCTGACCTTCCTCGGTTTCGCCTCCAACGCCCTCGTCCCCGAGCAGGCGATGCCGCGCTGGATGCAGCACGTCTCCGACCTCAACCCCGTCTCCTACCTGGTCTCGGCCGTGCGCGCCCTCGCCGATCACGGCACCGTCGGCGCCGACGCCTGGTGGTCGCTGGTGGCCTCGCTGGTCGTGGTCGCCGTCTTCGCGCCGCTGACCGTGCGCACTCTCCGTTCCCGCTGAGGAGTTCCTTCGTGACCGTCACCTCCCCCGCCCCCGCGGTCCGCACCGCGCAGGCCGGCCTCAACCGCATCACCGCCGACGACGACCTGTTCTACAAGCTGCACAGCCTGTATCCGAACGCCATCGTCAACCAGCTCGCCTACCGTTTCGACGCCCCCGTCTCGCGGGAGTTCCTCGAGCGCTGGCACGCCCAGCTGGCGACCGGGTTCATCGCCCGCCGCATCCGGCCCACCCGGTTCCCGGTCGCCCGCCCGCACTGGGAACCCGCCGAGGAGTCGCTGCCCCTGCGGTACTCCGAGGTGCCCGTGCCCGAGGACGGCATCCTCGACTGGTTCCTCGCGCAGGGCGATGTCGAGTTCGATCCCGAACGCGGCCTGGTGTGGCAGCTCGCGGCCGCCCCCCTCGCCTCGGGAGGCATGCTGGTCACCCTGGTCGCCTCGCACGTCGTCTGCGACGGCGGCGCGGCCATGCACGCCGTGATCGACTCCCTGACCCGGGCCAACGCCGGGTTGCCCGCCGACCGTGCGCAGAGCTCCGGCGCGCTGGTCGGTCCGGTCGCCGGCGCGGGCAAGCTGCGCGCCGACCTCGCCGACGCCGTCCACCAGCTGCGCGCCGTGGCCCGCGGCATCCGGCTGGCGCGCCGGTCGCGTGGGCTGCGCGAACCCGAGCGCAATCCGCGGCCCGCCGAGCCGCGCCTCGACCACGCCCCGACCTGGCGGGCCTCCGACGCCGTCGTCCAGGTCGACCTCGCCGAATGGGAGGCGGTGGCGAAACGGCACGGCGGCACGACCAACGGCCTGCTCATCGGCATCGCCGTCGGCGTCCTCGGCCGCAGCGGGCGCCTGCCCGACGGCGCCGACATCCGCGTCGACATCCCGCATTCGCTGCGCGAGGAGAACGACCGCCGCGCCAACGCCACGACCGGCCTGCCGATCGCGGTGACCTACCGGGCGGGCGCCCGCGCCGACCTGCCCGCCATCCGGGCCGCGCTCAAGGCGGTCGGGCAGGCGTACGGCAGGCCCGAGACCATCCCGCCCATCCAGCACATGCAGCCCGCGCAGATGTTGCTGCCCAAGGCCGTGCTGCACAAGTTCGCCCGCACCGCCAAGGCTCCGGAATGCCTGTGCACCAACATGGGCCGCACCGCGCAGAACATCGCCGTCCTCGACGGCCAGCGGGCCCGCGACGTGATCATGCGCCCGGTGGTCAACCCCGCCTCGGTCGAGCTGTTCCGCACCGTCGAGGTCGGCGTCAACCTGGCGTTCTCCTGCGACGACGACACCGCGACCCTGGTCGTGACCGGCGGGGACCCCGACCGCTTCCCCGACCGCACGGCCCTGAAGTCGCTGCTGTCGGCCGAGTTCGCCGACTGGGGCCTCACCCCCCGCTTCTGGTGAGCGACCCGGCCCACGCCCCGCGGCTATCGTGGAGGCGTGGGCATCATGGGCGAGCTGTTTCCGGGACAGAAGCTGCGCGACGAGGGCAGCGAGGACGGTGACGGCCGAACCCACCGCCCGCGCGTCGACGTCGATCTCGACGCGGGCGTCATCCGGCTGACGCGCCCCGCGACGCGGGCCGAGGACCCCGGCACCGAGCGGTGACCTGTCGCGGCCCTAGCGGGCCAGCGCCGCGATCCCCGCGTGCACGACGCGGGCGAAGGTGGTCAGGTCGGTGACGAGGCTGTCGATGTCCTCCTCGCGGGCCGGCGTGTGGTGCAACCAGTCCGCGACGGTGTCGAAGAGCCCGCCGACGGTCGACACGGCCAGCGCCCGGGTGTCGAAGCCGGGATCGCCGGCGACGATTCCCTCACGGCGCCACAGGTTCTCCAGGAACTCCGCGGCCCACCGGCGATTGGCGCGGCGCTGGGCCTCGACCCGCGGGGAGATCCCGCTGGCCTCGCCGAAGGTCACCGCGGCCACGCGCGGATCGTCGACGAGGGCGTGCGCGAAGGCGGCGATCACCGCGGCGGGCGCGTCGTCGCCCGGGCCGACCTCGGCCAGCGCCCCGGCGACGTGGTCCTGGATGCGTTCGCTGATCAGCTGCAGCAGCGCCAGATAGCAGTCCTCCTTGCTCGCAAACTGCTCGTAGAACGCCTTGTTGCCCACGTAGGCCGTCTGGGCGATCTGCTCGATGGAGGTGCCCGCGAACCCGTCGCGGGCGATGAGCTCGAAGGCCGCGTCCAGCAGTTGCGCGCGCCGGCGGGCGCGCCGCTCCTCGGCGTCGAGGCCTTGGATGCGCCGCCCGCGGGGGCCGGAGGACCGAGCTGTGTCGAGGGAGTGATCGGGAGCCGCCACACGCCCACGATACCCACCGGGGCAAAAGTAACAAGCCATCTTGTTCAGAACAAGGCAGCATGCTGTAATCGGGATCACCCCATCGAAGGAGTCGCCATGCAACGACGCGCGGCCGGTCACCGTCCTCTCCGCTCCGCCTTCCCGGCCCTGCTGGCCGTCGTCCTCGCCGCCGCGGCGGGTCCGGCCGCGGCCGACGACATCCCCCTCCCGCCGCTGCCGAACGAGGCGCAGGTCTACCCCGCGGTGGTACCGCTGCCCACGCCCGACCGCGACCCCTGGTACGACGACCCCGCCGATCTCGACCGCCTCGCGCCCGGCGACGTGGTGCGGACGCGGGTGGTGCAGACCACTTCCCTCGGCCTGCCGGTGCCCGTGCACACCACCCAGGTCCTCTACCGCAGCACCGACGCCCTCGGCGGCGCGGCGGTCACCGCGACGACGGTGCTCGTGCCCGGCATTCCCTGGCTCGGGCCCGGGGCGCGGCCGCTGATCTCCTATCAGGAGGCCATCGATTCGCTGGGGCCGCAGTGCAATCCGTCCTACACACTGCGGGCCGGGGTGCAGAAGGAGATCGCGATCATGGCCCAGTTCCTCGCGGCGGGCGCGGTGGTCGCGGTCCCCGACTTCGACGGCAGGAACAACGCGATCATGTCCCCCGGCGAGGGATACGCGGTGCTCGACGGCGTGCGCGCCGCGCAGCGGGCCGGGCTGGGACTCGAGCAGGCACCGGTCGGCCTGTGGGGCTACTCCGGCGGCGGGAACGCCACGGCCTCGGCCGCCGAGAAGCACGCCCGCTACGCGCCGGAACTCGACATCCGCGCGGCCGCGGCGGGCGGCGTCCCCGGCGACAAGGTCGCGATCGCCCCCTACGCGATCTCCGGGGCGCAGCCGCAGGCCAGTTTCACCGGCTGGCTCGCGGTCCTCGGGCTCGCCCGCGCCTACCCCGAGTTCGACCGGCTGGTGCGGGAGAACCTCACCCCCGACGGCGCGCGGGTCGCCGCGGACCTGAGCACCCGCTGCCTCTACACCGTCGTGGCGACCACCCTGCTGCGCCCGATGGCGAACCACCTGACCGACCCGTCGATCCTCGATCATCCGGTGGTGCGGAACGCGCTGTCGGAGGCCAGCTTCGGGCATCCGGAGGACACCCCGGACATGCCCCTGCTCGCCTGGCATTCGACCACCGACCAGCTGCTGCCCGCCGAACTCGCCTTCGACGGCATCGCCCGCGCCTACTGCGAGCGCGGGGTCGACCTGCGCTACTTCCGGGTGCCCGCCACCGAGCATCTCAGCGCCGAGATCGTCCCCGAGCTCGGCACGGTGGCCTGGGTACTGGCCGTGGTCGCCGGTGCGGACCCGGGGCCGCGGGTATGCTGAGCGCCCCGCACACCCGCGCGGCGGTGACCGCCCGTCAGCTGTCCGTGCTCCAGCGCGCGGGCCTGATCGATCTGCGCAGGCCGGTATCGCTGCTGCGGCAGTCGTTCTCGGTCCGGCGGCTGGGGCCGATCGCGGGCGGCCTCCGGGAGTCGGCCCGCCGCACGCCCGACCGGATCGCGCTCGTCGACGCCGACGGCGCCTACACCTATCGCGAGCTCGACCACCGGGCCGGGGTGCTCGCGGCCCGCTGGCGCGCCGCCGGCGCAGGACCCCGGGACACGATCGCGGTCCTGGCCGCCGACACGGTGCGGCTGGTCGCGACCATGGCCGCCGCCGCGCGGCTCGGCGCCCGGCTGGTGTTGCTCAACACCGGTTTCGGCGGCGAGCAGGTGCGGCAGGTGTGCGCGCGGGAAGGCGTGACCGCGCTGGTCACCGATCCCGGCCTGCGGGGTCTCGCGGCCACCGTGCCCGCCTCGGTGCCCCGGCTCGACGCCGAGCACCCGGTCGGGACCGCGGAGCACCGAATGCCGCGGCGCCAGGGCGGTTTCGTCCTGCTGACCGGCGGCACCACCGGCACGCCCAAGGGCGCGCCGCGCCGCGTCGAGTCGCCGCTGGCCGGCGCCCAGTTCCTCGATCGCGTGCCGTGGCGCCGGGGCGGGACCGTGCTGCTGTGCGCGCCGCTGTTCCACGGCACGGCGCTGTCGCAGTTCGTGCTGGCCCTCAACCTCGGCGCCACCGTCGTGCTGCACGGGCGCTTCGACGCGGAGCGCGCGCTGGCACAGCTCGCCGAACACCGGTGCGACATGGTCGTTCTCGTGCCCACGATGCTGCGCCGCATCCTGGATCTCGGTCCCGCGTGCCTGGCGCGCCACGACACCTCGGCCCTGCGCGTCGTCTTCACCGCAGGCGCGGCGCTGCCCGCCGCCCTCGGCGACCGGGCGATGGCGACGTTCGGTCCCGTGCTCTACAACTTCTACGGCTGCACCGAGACCGGCACCGCCACGGTGGCCACCCCCGCGGACTGGGCGGCCGCCCCGGGCACGGTCGGGCGCCCGCCGGTGGGGATCACCGTCGCCCTGTTCGACGAGGTCGGGCGCCGCGTGACCGAGCCCGGCCGGGTCGGCACCGTCCACGTCGGCAACACCCTGGCCTTCCGCGGCTACTCCGGCGGCGGCACGAAGGCCGTGCGTGCGGGCCTGATGAGCACCGGGGACCTGGGCCACGTCGACGCGGCGGGCCGGCTGTTCGTCGACGGCCGCGACGACGACATGATCGTCTCCGGCGGCGAGAACGTCTTCCCCGGCGAGGTCGAGGACCTGCTCTACCGGCACCCCGCGGTGACCGAGGCCGCGGTGCTCGGCGTGCCCGACGAGGAGTTCGGCGCCCGCCTCGCGGCGGTGATCGTCCGGTCGGGCCCCGTCGACGCGGCGCAGGTGCGCGAGTTCGTCAAGTCCCGGTCGGCCCGGTTCAAGGCGCCCCGCGACGTGGTGTTCGTCGCGGAGCTCCCCCGCACCCCGACCGGCAAGATCGATCGTCGCGCGCTGGGCGCGCTGCTCGGAGCCGGGCAGGGACCCGCCGGGACAGTCGCCGTCCGCGACGAGAGCGGCCGGGACGGCGCGCCGCGGACGGGAGAGGGCACCCCGCGCGCTCAGTAGACCCGGTACGGGATCGTGGCGGTGTGGGCGGTCAGGCGGTCGACCGTGACGGTGACGCGGAGCTTCCACTCGCCGGGGCCGGGGACGCGGGTGGTGGCGGCGAAGAAGTCGGGGGCGCGGTCGGGCGGCGTGACGCGGCGGACGTCGAGCTCGAGCGGGACGTCGCCGTCGGCCCTGGTCAGCCGGGCGGCCAGGTCACGGACCTCGAGGGCCGCGCCGGTGTGATCGCGGAGGTGGACGGTGAGCTCCTGCTCCCCCGCCTTCGCGCCGTCGATGTCGAGGACGGCGGTGACCTCACCGAGCGCGAGCGTGGCGTGCCAGGGCGGATCGTAGGTGTCACGGGCGGGGGCGGTGCCGGACAGGAGCGCGCTGACGAGCAGGACGGCACCGACGGCGGCGGTCTCGGCGCGGAGCCATCGCCGGGCCGGGACACCGGGCCGCGCGCGCAGATGCCGCCGGATCAGCCCGCCCACAGCCAGCGCCGCCGCGACCGATCCCAGTTTCAGCAGCAGCAACCGCCCCCAGCCGGTATCCCACAGGGACGCGACGGGGTCGACCGCGCGCCACGCCTGGACCGCCCCGGTCCCGGCGAGCACCGCGACCGCGCCGAGGGCCACCGACGCGAACCGCCGCAGCGCGGGGGTCTGATCCCGGCCGCGCCAGAGCAGCAGCGCCGCGACGAGGCCGCCGCCCCAGACCGTCATCGCCGCCAGGTGGACGACGGTCACCACCACGGCGAGCGCGGGATCCGGCGCCGCGACCGCGTGCCCGGACACCGCCACCGACACCACGATCAGCACCGCCGCGCACACCCCGGCCGCCCGGTACCCGCCGCCGGCGAGCACGACCCGCGACGCCGTCTCGGCGGGCCGGCCGCGCCCGCCCAGGGCGAGCACGAGCAGCATCCCGCCCAGGACGCTGCCCAGCGCGGCCAGGCCCGTGCCGGAGGTCAGCGCCGACGACCAGGTGCCGGGATCGGTCCAGCCCGCCGCGCCCGCGAGCCTGCCCGGGGTGAGAACCAGCTCCGCCGCGGCGGTCGCGGTGACCAGGACCGCGCCGACGAGACCGAGTTGCCGGACCGGTGCGCGCGGGGCCGGGCCGCAGATGGCCACCGCCACCGGCACGCCGAGACCGAGGACGATGCCGAGGTAGCCCAGGGCCGAGAGCAGACGGACCATGGTGTCCAGCGCGGCGAGCAGGGGGTCGGGGTCCGGCGCGCGCACGGTGGTGTCGGGCGGGGTGCCCACACCGAAGACGCTGGATCCGCCGATGGTGTGCCCGTCGGCGGACAGCACCACCCAGCCGAGCAGGTAGGTGCCCTCGGCAAGGCCGGCGGGGAGCGCGGCGCGGACGGTGCGATCCCCGTCGGCGTACCGCAGGTCGCCGGTGGCGACCCGCTCGCCGTCGCGGCCGAGCACCGTCAGCCCGCCGGCCGCCACGGTGACCGGCTCGTCGAAGGTGACCGACACCTCGCCCTGACCCGGTTCGAGCACGGTGCCGTAGGCCGGCCGCGTCCCCACCGGATTCGCGTGCGCGGCGGCGCGTCCGGCGCCCGGCCAGGCGAGGGCGACGAGCAGGGCGAGGGTCAGCAGGGCGAACACGCCCCACCGGCCTGCGCCTGTCTGGTGGACGCCGGCGGGCGGGCTCCCGGCACCCGGGTTCCGCGCCGGGGCCGACCGGGCGCCCGGCGGGAGGTCACCCACCGAGGAAGGCCATCCAGGTGAGGGTCGAGACGGCGAGCGTGTCGGGCCACGCCGGGTCCGTCCGCGCCGGAACGCCCGGCGTGCCGGTGCGATGGGCGGCGTGCGCCCGCGCGTCCGACAGCGCCCACAGCGCCGCCAGATCGTCCGGGCCGGTGATCTTCCGCAGACCGCGGCCGCCGGGCCGCGCCCCCGCGGCGAGGTGTCCGCGCAGCGCCCGCGCCCATCCCGTCCAGCCGCTCCGTGATCCGCTCATGGTCGTCACCGTCACGCCGTCCGTCCGCGAGGCCGCCCGCGCAGGACCGCGATACCGGCCAGGACGAGGGCGGCGATCGCGACGCCGAGGGCGGCCGGGCCGGTCCACCCCCGCGGCGCGGCGGCCGTGGGGGCGGCGGGGGTGTCGTGTCCGTCGCCGTGCGCCGCGCCGGTCAGCCGGATCCGGGGCGCGGGCCGGTCGGCCTCGGTGCCGTCGTGGCTCTGCTCGATCCAGGCGGCGACGGTCCCGTCGCTGTAGGTCTGGCGGGTGGGCAGCGTCAGCACGCCCGAGGCGGGGAAAGGGCCTACCAGAAGCCGGAATTCGCCGAACTCGCCCGGCGGCACCGAGACCCCGTCGCGGGCGGTGAAGGTCACCGCGGTCACCGCCTCGTCGATCGTCCGTCCGTGACCGTTGTCGATCGGGGCGGCCAGGCGGGTCTGCCGGAGGGTGGCGGTCCACCCGGGCGTGGTCTCGGCGCGGACGACGGCGAGGGGGTGGTCGTCGGGCAGGTCGATCTCGAGGCCGACGGTCCCCGCCGTCGCCGATTCCGTCGGCACCCGCAGCGTGACGACGGTGTAGGCGCCCGGCGCGGCGTCGGGGGCGACCGCGGTGACGTGGGCGGTCGCGGGGCCCGCCGCGACCACGGGGGCGGCCAGCGCGGCG
>NZ_BAGK01000137.1 GCF_000308795.1 Nocardia thailandica NBRC 100428
CCCGGCGGCGGCGACCACGATGTCGGCGGCGGCGGTGACCGCGGCCAGATCGGCGGTGCGCGAGTGCGCGACGGTGACGGTGGCGTTCTCGGCGAGCAGCAGCTGCGCCAGGGGCTTGCCGACGATGTTGGACCGGCCGACCACCGCGACGTGGCGGCCCTCCAGCGCGATGCCGTGGTGCTTCAGCAGTTCCACGACCGCCTCGGAGGTGGCCGGCACGAAGCCGTCGAGCCCGGAGGCGAGCAGGCCCAGCGACAGCGGGCTCACGCCGTCGACGTCCTTGGCCGCGGCGATGGCGGTGGAGACGTCGTCGAGGTGCACCCCGGCGGGCAGCGGGGTCTGCAGCATGATCGCGTCGGTCACCAGATCCGCGCTGCGCGTGGTCAATTCGGCGCGGATGGCCTCCACGCTCGCGTCGGCGCCGAGATCGATGCGCTCGCAGGCGATGCCGAGCCGCTCGGCCGCCTTGCGCAGCGAGCCGACGTACCAGGCGCTGGCCGGGTCGTCGTTGGCCACCACCAGCGCCAGGACCGGCGCGGCACCCGCGGCGGTCAGCGCGGCGGCGCGCTCTTTGGTGTCGGCGTTGATGGCGGCGGCGAGTTCCTTGCCGGACAGCGAAGCGGTATCCACGGACGCCGAGTTTATCGGCCGGGCGCGCGACGCCCGTGCGCCGGTCCGTCCGGGCGCGGCGACGCGCGGGCGGGCCGGGGTTGCCGGGTCGAGGCGGCGGACGGCCGTACGGTGTATGCGCTCCCCCGCACCACCAGCACGTACCACGCCGTTCGCGGAAGAGGTGTCGACTGTCGTGAAGTTCCTCGAGCACTGGAAGTATCTGGCCGCCCCGCTGCTGGCGTCGGCGGTCATCGCGGGCGCGCCCCTCGCCCACGCCGAGCCCGATCCGGCGGGGCTCTACAACTCGGCCCAGCGCCATTTCACCGACGGTGACGACAACGCGGGCCGCGCGGATCTGCGCGCGCTGCTCACCGCCGATCCCGACGACACCGACGCGCTGGCGCTGCAGGCCATCTGGTCGCACTACGCGGGCGACCCGGCCGCGGTGCACGACGCGCTGACCCGGCTCGGTGGCATCGACGCGGGGATGGCGGCGGGCACGGCGAACGTGCTCGCGGCCGTCGGCGCGGCGGTCGCCACACTGCCCAACCCGCTGCCCGCCCTCGTCGGCCCGCAGACCGGCATCGTCGTCCTCGGCTACGGCCTGCTGCCCGACGGCGCGTTGCGCCCCGAACTGGAGAACCGGCTCACCGCCGCCTACCTGCAGGCCCTCGCGGCGCCGTTCTCGCCGGTGATCGTCACCGGCGGCAATCCGCAGAACGGGGTCACCGAGGCCGCGGCCATGCGGAACTGGCTGATCGCGCGGGGCCTGCCTGCCGACCGGGTACACGCCGAGGAGCAGGCGGGCTCGACCGTGCAGAACGCGCTGTTCGGCACGCGCCTGCTGCGCGAGCTCGGCGCGACCAGCGCCGTCGTGGTCACCTCCCCCAACCACATCCGCCGCGCGGTCGCCGACTTCATCGTGGCGGGTACGCAGGTCGTCGGCGCGATGACCTCGCTCGAGCAGCTGGTCTCCCAGCTGCCGCCGCCCGCGCGCGCCGCCCAGCGCGGCATCTACCTCGACGCCTCGCGCACCTTCCAGCTGGACGTCTCGCGCTGATACCGGCTTGACGCCCCGGGCAGGATCTAGGTCATGCGATCAGATCCACCCGCGGCGGTCGTGGCCGCGCTGCGCTCGGCCGGCTGCGTGTTCGCCGAGGAGGAGGCCGCGCTGCTCACCGAGGCCGCGGCGGACCCCGCCGAGCTGGCGCGGCTGGTGGCCGAGCGGACCGCGGGCACGCCGCTCGAGTACCTGCTCGGATGGGTCGCGTTCCGCGGCAGGCGGATCGCGGTCACGCCGGGGGTGTTCGTCCCCCGGCAGCGGACGGGATTCCTGGTCGAGCAGGCCGTGGCGGCCGCGGCGGGGCGGGACGCGGTGCGGGTCCTCGATCTGTGCTGCGGTTCGGGCGCTCTCGGGGTGTGCGTCACCGCCGAGCTGCGCGCCGCCGGTGTCGCGGTCGACCTGGTCGCGGCCGACATCGATCCGGTCGCCACCGCCTGCGCCCGGGCCAACCTGGCCGGGCTCGGCGCGGCGGTGTACACCGGGGATCTGTTCGCGCCGCTGCCCGCCGCCCTGCGCGGCACCGTCGATCTGCTGCTGGCCAACACCCCGTACGTGCCCTCCGGCGAGATCGCCCGGCTGCCGCCGGAGGCCCGCGACCACGAGCCCCGCGTCGCCCTCGACGGCGGCGACGACGGCCTCGGCGTCTTCCGGCGGGTGGCCGCGGCGGCGGGCGACTGGCTGGCGCCGGGCGGCAGCCTGTTCGTGGAGACCGGCACGGCCCAGACCGGGCCCGCCGTGGCGACCCTGCGGGCGGCCGGACTCGACGCGCGGGCGGTGTCCTCCGACGAGCACTACGCCACCGTGGTCGTCGGCACCGCGCCCTGAACACGGCTCGGGCCGGGCCGCGCGGGGTGCGCGGCCCGGCCCGGGCGGCCGACCGTTACTTGCGTCCGGTGAACTGGTCCATCGAGTGGTAGACGCCGACCGCGTTGAGGTAGAAGTCGCGCACCTTGAGCGGCAGCAGGCCCGAGATGGCCCGGTTCATCCGCGAGGTCCACGGCAGCACCACCAGGGCGCCGCCCTTCTTCATCTCCGACCACGAGGTGTCGACGACCTCGTTCTGCTCGAGGATCGGCGTGAACAGGAACCCCTTGGCGCCGTCGAACATGCCGGTGTTGATGTAGGTCGGGCAGACCGTGGTGACCTTGACGTGCTCGTGCCCGGCCTGCTCGAGCTCCAGGCGCACCGAGTCCGACCAGCCCAGCGCCGCCCACTTGGAGGCCGCGTAGACCGACATGCGCGGGTTGGACACCAGCCCGGCCGAGGACGCGATGTTGAGCACGCGGGCCTCCCCGGCGCCGGCGACCATGCCGGGCAGGAACTCGAGGGTGACGTACATCGGGGCCAGGGAGTTGATCGCCATGGTCTTGTCGATGTCGGCGCGGTTGTCGGTCTCCCAGAAGTAGGAGTTGCCGCGCACGATACCGGCGTTGTTGACCAGGATGTCGATCCCGCCGATCTCCTTGCGGACGGCCTCGCCCGCCTCGCGGATGCTGTCGGAGGAGGAGACGTCGACGGTGTAGGTGTGGATCTTGCCGCCGAGCGCGGTGAGCTGGGCGGCGGTCTCGCGCAGGGCGATCTCGTTGATGTCCCACAGCACCACCGCGTCGGCGCCCTCGCGCACCGCGCGCTCGGCGAACAGCTTGCCCAGCCCCATGGCGGCACCGGTGACCAGTACCCGCTTGCCCGCGACCGTTTCGAGTTTCATCGCTTCCCTGTCCTGGTTCACTTCTGACGCAGCGTCTTCATGACACCGAAGACCAGCGTCATGGTCTTGGCCCACACCTGCTCGGACATGCCCGGCAGCGGCGCGATGGGCAGCACCCGCTGCACCGCGATGGTCTGGGTGTCGATGTACTTGAGCAGGCCCTCGGGACCGTGGCGGCGGCCCTGGCCGGAGATGCCGAGACCGCCGGACGGGGCGTCGGCGCTGCCCCACGCGGCGGCGAAGCCGTCGTTGACGTTGACCGACCCGGCGTTGACGCGGGCGGCGATCTCGCGGCCGCGGGCCAGGTCCTTGGTGAACACGCTGGCGTTGAGGCCGTAGGCGGTGTCGTTGGCCTGCTCGACCGCCTCCTCGTCGCTGGCCACCTTGTACAGCGACACGACCGGGCCGAAGGTCTCCTCGCGGTAGACCGTCATGCCCTCGCGGACCCCGGCGAGCACGGTGGGCTCGTAGAAGTAGGGACCCAGGTCGGGCCGGGCGCGGCCGCCCGCGAGCACGGTGGCGCCCTTGGCGACGGCGTCCTCCACGTGCTCGGTGACCGTGTCGAGCTGGCGCTGGAAGGTCAGCGAGCCCATGTCCCGGCTGTAGTCGAGCTCGCCGCCGAGCGACATGTTCTTGACGTGGCCGACGAACTCGGCGGTGAACCGGTCGTAGACGGCTTCGTGGACGTAGATGCGCTCCATCGACTCGCACAGCTGGCCCGCCGAGGAGAAGCAGGCGCGCACCGCGACCTTGGCGGCCTTGGACACGTCGGCGTCGGAGAGCACCAGCAGCGGGTTCTTGCCGCCGAGTTCCAGGGAGTAGCCGATCAGCCGCTCGCCCGCCTGCTGGGCGATGGTGCGGCCGGTCGCCGAGGAACCGGTGTAGTCGACGTAGTCGGCGCGGGCGATGACGTCGCCGCCGATCTCGCGGCCGCGGCCGAGCACGGCCTGCCACAGGCCGCGCGGGAACCCGGCCCGCTCGGCGGCGTCGATGGCCCACAGCGCCGACAGGGCGGTCTGGTTGTCGGGGCGGGCGACGACGGCGTTGCCCGCGATGAGGGCGGGCAGGGCGTCCGACGCGGACAGCGCGAGCGGGTAGTTCCACGGCGAGATCACCGCGACGACGCCCTTGGGCCGGTTGACGACCTCGACCTGGGTCAGCACCGGCAGCACGCCGCGCGGCTTGCGGCCCGCGAGCAGCTTGGGCGCGACGGCGGCGTAGTAGCGGGAGTTGATGGCGACGTCGGCCACCTCGTCGAAGGCGTGCGGCCGGGACTTGCCGGTCTCGGTCTGCACGATGTCGAGGATGGTGTCCTGTTCGGCGAGGACGATGTCGTGGAACTTGCGCAGGATGGCCACGCGCTCGGCGACGGGCACCTTGGCCCAGTCGCGCTGGGCGTGCCGGGCCACCGCGAACGCGCGGTCGATGTCGGCGATCGAGGACTGGGGCAGGTCGCCGATCTTGTGCCCGGTGGCCGGGGCGTAGATCGCCACCGACGGGGCTCCACCGGCGACCGCACGCTCGAACAGCGGCCGCACCAGCGTGGTCGGCAGTGCGGTGGGTTCGGCGGTCAGCTCGGGGGCTGTCGTCATTGTCGGCCCTCTTCCTAGGACTGTTCGGATCGCGCGGCGGGGCCACGCCGGTTCGGCTATTTGCTGAACACTGGTGTTAGATTAATAGCTGCGCCCGGTGTCGTGTCAAGCTTTCCGCGAGCGCACAACAGGTGTGAGGCAGGTGTGAGTGATGAGCAGTGAGAGCACCGTCCGTCGCGGCCGTCCTCCTCAGACCCAGGAACAGGCCGAGGAGGTCCGGGCCCGGATCGTGGCGGCGACCGCGGACGTCTTCGCGCGAGGGGGCTCGCGTGGGCTCAGCGTCGCACAGATCATCGAACAGGCCGGGCTGGCGCGCCCCACCTTCTACCGCTATTTCGCCAACGCCGCCGAGCCGCTGCACGCGGTGCTGACCGAGTCCAACGACCGCCTCGTCGGCGGGATCCGCGACGCGTTCGACGGCACCGACGAACCGGTCCAGCTCGGCATCCGGCTGATCGACGCCTACGTCGACTGGGCGCGCGGGCACGGCGCGATGCTGCGCCCGCTGTTCGCCGAGCTGCACGACCCGTCCTCGCTCGTGTGCGAGTACCGCGAGCGCGCCCTCGACGACATCCGCGAACTGGTCCGCAAGACCTTCGTCGAGCTGGGCCGCCCGGTGCCCGCTCCCCTCGACCTCGACGCCGCCCTGCACGTGTGCGAGTACGTGGTCTACCGGCTGTCGGCGGGCGCCGAGCCCGGCGCCGACCCCGAACCCGACCTGGTCGCCGAGGGCAGGCTGACGATGATCCGGGTCCTGCTGATCACCCTGGGCACCCGCGACGACCTGGCCTACGCCATGGAACTGCCGGGCATCTTCCCCGACCCCTGACCCCCGCCGGGTCCACACACGATCTCCACAATCGGGGCGGCAACCCTCCACACCCGCTCGCTAGGGTTCCGAGGCATGGAACACAGTGGGGGCTCGACCGGGCGGCGCGTCCTCGTCGTCGACGACGAGGTGACGATCGCCGAATCGGTGGCCGCGCGGCTGCGCGCGGAGGGTTTCGTGGTGGATCTCGCGCACGACGGCCCGGCCGCGGTCGCCGCCGTCGCCGCGCACGAACCGGACCTGGTGGTGCTGGACGTCATGCTGCCCGGCTTCGACGGGCTCGAGGTGTGCCGACGCATCCAGGCCGACCGGGACGTCCCGGTCCTGATGCTCACCGCCCGCACCGACGAGACCGATCAGCTGGTCGGCCTCGGCGTCGGCGCGGACGACTACCTGACCAAACCGTTCTCGCTGCGGGTGCTCGCGGCCCGCGTGCACGCGCTGCTGCGGCGGGTCGACCGGGCCGCCGACCGGGGCGAGACCACGCTCGTGGTCGGCGACCTGCGCATCGACCTCGACCAGCACCGGGTCTGGCGGGGCAGCGAGGAGGCCCGGCTCACGCCCCTCGAATTCGCGCTGCTGACCCGGCTGGCCCGGCGCCCGCGCGCGGTGCTGACCCGCGAGCAGCTGCTGGCCGAGATCTGGGACTGGGCCGACGCGGCGGGCACCCGCGCGGTCGACTCGCACGTGAAGGCGCTGCGGCGCAAGCTCGGCGCCGACCTGATCCGC
Organism: Nocardia thailandica NBRC 100428; assembly: GCF_000308795.1. Classification (GTDB taxonomy): domain Bacteria; phylum Actinomycetota; class Actinomycetes; order Mycobacteriales; family Mycobacteriaceae; genus Nocardia; species Nocardia thailandica. Next base: position 6,534 of record NZ_BAGK01000137.1, read on the forward strand.
ACCGTGCACGGCGTCGGCTACGCGCTGGAGACCCGATGAACTCCGGCCTGCCCGCCCGCGCGCTGGACCGGCTGTCGCGGGTGCTGCCCCGCCCGCTCGACCCGATCCGGTCGATCAAGATGAAACTCGCCGTGGTGATGGTCGGCTCCGGCGCGGTCGCCTTCGGCTACTTCTCCTGGCGCATCGGCTGGATCCCGACCTTCACCACGCTGACCGCCATGGTGATCGCGCTGATCACCTCGCAGTTCCTGGCGCACGGGCTGACCCGCCCGCTGCGCGAGATGACCGCGGCGGCCCGGCGGATGGCGCACGGCGACTACGCGGTGCGGGTGCGGGCGAGTTCGCGCGACGAGGTCGGTCAGCTCGCGGCCGCGTTCAACCAGATGGCGGCCGACCTGGCCGCCGCCGACCAGCAGCGCCGCGACCTCATCGCCAACGTCTCGCACGAACTGCGCACCCCCGTCACCGCGCTGCGGGCGGTCCTGGAGAACCTGGTCGACGGCGTGAGCACGCCCGACCCCGGCACCCTGCGCACCGCGCTGGCCCAGACCGAGCGGCTCGGGCTGCTGGTGTCCGAGCTGCTCGACCTGTCCAGCATCGAGGCGGGCGCGTTCACCCTGGACCGCGAACCGCTGCCGGTCGCGCCGCTGCTGGCCGACGTGGTCGCCGAGGCCGAGGTCACCACCGCCGCACTCGGCCGCGGCGTCCGCTTCACCACCGCCGTCGAGCCGGCCGGGCTGTCGGTCCACGCCGACCGGGCCCGCCTGCACCAGGTCCTGTTCAACCTCCTCGACAACGCCGCCCGGCACGGCCCCGCAGGCGGCGAGGTGCGCGTCACCGCGCACGCGGGCCCCGCCGAAACCGTGCTCGACATCGCCGACGACGGCCCCGGCATCCCCGAATCCGAGCGCGACCGCGTCTTCGACCGCTTCACCCGCGGCGGCCGCACCGACGGCGGCGGCACCGGCCTCGGCCTGGCCATCGCCCGCTGGGTCGTCGACCTGCACGGCGGCACGATCGCCGTCACCGGGCCCGGCTCCCGCATCCGGGTCGTCCTCCCCACCCCCTGACCTGAGTCACCAGCGCTCCCGGACCACCGGTCCCGGGACGATCCCGCATACCCTGCGAAAGCGAATCAGCCATGCCCGACAAGGACATTCCCGCCCCGCCCGCCCCCGGACACCTACCTCCGCCCGGCGCGGCCGACGGTCCCCCGGCCGACTCCACCCCCGTCGACATCGCGGATGCCGCCGCGCCGCGGCCCGTGCCGGAGGATCGGACGACCGCGCCCACCCGGACCACGTCGAGCGTCGACCCCACCGCGCCGAGTGCCACCTCGGCCACCGGGTCGACCCTCCTCGCGCCGACCGCGGCCGCCCCGACACCTCCACCGTCCGAAACCTCTTCTGCCGAGACGGCCCGCGACGGGTCGCCCGCGCTGACAGCGTCCGGCGCGTCGGCCGCCTCCCCGTGGGCGCCCGGCAGCTCGGTGCCGATCACGAAACCGCCCGCCGCCGTACCGGTTCCGCAGCAGGCGGGGCTCGCCGCGGTCCTCGCCACGAGCAGGCCGGTCGTGCCCCGCTGGAAACTGGTCGCCCGCCCCTCGGGCGTCCTGCCCGCCGCCGCCGTGGTCGGCGCGGTCGGCGCGACGGTAATCCCCGTCGACCGCCCCGGCATCGGCTGGCTCCTCGCCGGTCTCACCTTCGGCGGCGCGCTGTGGGCGGTAGACCGCCGAGCCCGCCGATCGGCGACCCCCGAACCCGCCCCGGGTACGCCCACTCCCCTCGCCGCAGACACACCCGCGTCCGCGCGCGTCACCGGCGAAAAGTCCTCCCGGGCCGCCGATCCCGATACGAGCGGCGAACACGAGGCGGACGCCCGCGGCAGCAAGGAAAGTGGCGGAAATAGCGGGAGCGGCACCACAGGAAGCAGCAGCGACGCGAACGACACCGGCACCGGTCCCGCCACCGACACCGGCACCGGTCCCGCCACCGACACCGGCACCGGTCCCGCCACCGACACCGGCACCGGTCCCGCCACCGGCATCGCCGCCGGCACGGGCAACGGCAACGGCAACGGCATCGGCAGCGGCGAAGCGGGCGGGAACGGCGCCGGCGACAGCGGGGGCGGCGACGCCGGAACCGGGGACACCGGCGGGCGGGCCTTCGACACCGACGCCACGGACGACGTGCGCGCCTGCGCGGGCAAGGGCGGCGACGCGGTCGGCGGGGATGCGCGCGAATCCGGCGGCGGCAGGCGCCGTGGCGACACGGCACGCGGCGCGGACTCGCCCAGCGTGACCGGCTCCCGGGTGGAAGACCGCGGACCGGCAGCGGACACGAATCCCCGCACGGCGCGGGCCGCCTCCGGGCCGCACGCCCGCGCGGTGAAGGCGCAGGCCGGGACCGGCGCGGCGACGGCCCGGCAGCTTCTGGCGTCGGCCCGGCTGTGGTGGGCGGCGCTCGCGCTGGTGTTGCTCGGGGTGGGGACGGTGCGTGCGGCCGGGTGGCTGTTCGTGCTGTGCGTGGTGTCGGCGTGCGCGGCGGGGTCGCTGGCGGTGCTGGGGCGGCGGACGGCGCACGGGATCTTCCACGACGTGGCCGCGGTGCCGCTGGCGGTGTTCGGGGCGATGCCGTGGGCGTTCACCGGCTGGCGCGACGCGGGGTCGACGGGCGTGTCGCGCGCCCGGCGGTACGGGACGTCGGTGCTGGTCACGGCCGGGTTGCTGGTGGTCTTCGTGCCGCTGCTCGGCGGTGCGGACGCGACGTTCGCCGGGCTGCTGTCGGCGCTGGTGCCCGAGATCGACGGGGCCGCGGCCTGGCAGTGGGTGCTGATGTTCGCGGTGCTCGGGCTGCTCGCGCTGAGCGGGCTGTACCTGCTGGCCGGTCCGCCCGCGCACGCGGCGGCGCCCCGGCAGGCGCGGACCTGGTCGCGGGGTGAGTGGATGCTGCCGGTCGGCGCGCTGGTCGTGCTGTTCGCGGTGTTCGTCGGCGCGCAGTTCGTCGCCCTGTTCGGCGGCGACGGGTACGTGCAGCGGACCGCGGGCCTGACCTACGCCGAGTACGCGCGCAGCGGCTTCTGGCAGCTGTCGGCGGTCAGCGTCCTGACGCTGGCGATCATCGTCGCCGTCCTGCGCTGGGCCACCCAGGATTGTGTCGCCGACCGGCGAGCCCTGCGCGCGCTGCTCGGCGCCGCGGGCCTGCTGGCGCTGGTGATCGTGTGTTCGGCGCTGGGCCGCATGTGGACCTACCAGCAGGCCTACGGATTCACCGTCGCGCGGCTGCTGGTGGAGATGTGCGAGCTGTGGATCGGTGTCCTCTACGTGCTGGTGCTGGTCGCCGTGTGGCGGCTGCGCGGGCGCTGGCTCCCGCGCGCCGCGGTCGGCACCGGCCTGGCCACCCTGGTCGTGCTGGCGCTGCTGAACCCGGAACGGCTCGTCGCCGAACGCAACATCGACCGTTGGGAGGACGGCAAGCGCCTCGACTCGCACTACCTGAGCGGCCTGTCCCCCGATGTCCTGCCCGCGCTGACCCGGCTCCCCGCCGACCTGCGCACGGGCATCGAGAACGACATCCGCTCCGGGGTCGGGCCCGACGCCTGGTACGAGTGGAACTGGTCGCGCGGCTCGGCCCGCTGAGCGGGTGCGGCCGTCCGGACGCGCTCCGGGCGGCCGGTGCTCATCCGGCGGCGGCCGCGGCGGCGGGCCGGTCGGCGTAGACGTCGAGCGCGCCGCGCGCCCGCTCCCGGATCTCGCCGACGAGGTCACGCGGCGCCTCGACCACCACGTCGGGCGCCCAGGAGAGCGCCAGCGCCAGCGCGGTCCGGCGGCAGCGCAGGGTCAGGCGCCAGCGGTGCAGGTCCTCGGTGCCGGGGAGGCGGACGGCGACGCCGTCGGAGCCGTGCAGGGTGGTCACCGTGCCGAGGAACGCCTTCTCGATCCCGGGGGTGACCAGGACGTCGAGCACGAGCGGGTCGGGGGCCGAGGACTCGAAGTCGCGGCGCAGCCGCTGCCACACCTCGTCGACGGGCGCGGTGCGGGCGGTCTCGAGCGGGGTGTCCAGGACCTCGAGCTCGGTGATCCGGTCGACCCGGTAGGTGCGGGGGCGGGTGTCGTGCGCGGCGACGAGGTACCAGCGCCCGGACTGGTCGACCAGGCCCCACGGGTCGACGGTGCGCCACGCCGCCTCGGCGGCGCCCCGGCTGCGGTACCGGATCCGCACCCGGCGTCCGTCGACGGCGGCCTCGCGCAGCAGGGGCAGCACGGCGGCGGGGGTGTGGTCGGCGAACCAGCGCCTTCGGTCGGTGGTCAGGACCTCGCGCAGCTGGTCGGCGCGCGAGAGCGCGGTGGCGCCCGCGGTCGCGGCGATCTTGGCCAGCGCGCCGGTGAGCTCGGGCCCCAGACCGATCTCCCCCGCGCTGTGCTGCCCGGCCCAGGCGAACAGCGCCTCGGCCTCGCGGCCGGTCAGCCCGGTGGCGTCGGTGCTGAATCCCTCGAGCAGGACGCAGCCGCCGTTGCGGCCGCGTTCGGTGTAGACCGGGACACCGGCCGCCGACAGCGCCTCCATGTCGCGCAGCACGGTGCGCTCGCTGACCTCGAGGAGTTCGGCCAGCCGGGGCGCGGACAGCCGCCCGTGGCGTTGCAGCAACACGATCAGACGCAGGAGACGGTCGGCGCGCATACGCCAAGATTCCCACAGATACCCGACAAGAGATGTCCGGTATCGCGCGCTGTACTTCTCCCATGACAACCGACACCAGCGTGACCACCCTCCCCGACCTGCGCCCCGAGCTCGCCCGCGCCCTCGATCAGACCGGCAGGCTCATCGCCGGCACCGACCCCGCCGCGGCGGGCGACCCGACCCCGTGCGACGAGTTCGACGTCGCCACCCTGATCGCGCACCTGCAGGCTGTGGTGCGCCGCATCGGCGTGGTGATCGCCGGCGAGCCCTTCGACAGCGTCCCCTCGATGCGCACGTCGGTCGACTGGGCGGGCGAGTGGGCGCGGGGCCGGGCGGCCACCGACGCCGTCCTGGCCGTGGACGCCAACCTCGACCGGGTCGTGCGCGTCCCGTGGGGCGAGGTCCCCGCGCGCGCCGCGATCGCCTCCTACATCGGCGAACTGGTCACCCACGGCTGGGATCTCGCGGTGGCGACCGGCCGCCGCGACGAACTCGACCCCGCCCTGGCCGACGTCGCCCTGCCCGCCACCCTCACCAAGATCCCCGAGCAGCGCGGCGAGGGCATCCCGTTCGGCCCGGTCGTCGCGGTGCCCGACGACGCGCCCGCCTACGACCGCCTCATCGCCTGGTCCGGGCGCAACCCCGCCTGGCGGCCCTGACGCGCGCCGCCTACGCGCGCCGCCTACGCGGGCCGGTCCGGCGTCGCCCGCTGACCGGCCGCGCCCGGGCCGCCGGGCTCGCGGCGGGACAGGCCGCTGGCGCGCAGCACGCGGCGGCCGACCGCGGCGCGGATGGACTCCTCGGTGCCGATGACGCGCACGTGGGTGCGGGCGCGGGTGATCGCGGTGTAGAGCAGTTCGCGGGTCAGCAGGGTGGACTCGGGTTCGGGCAGCACGACGGTGACGGTGTCGTACTGGCTGCCCTGGCTGCGGTGGATCGTCATCGCGAACACGGTGACGACGGACGGGAACTGCGTGGGATGCACCAGATACGGTTCCGCGCCGCGCTCGAGCGCGGCGCGCAGCGACCCGTCCGCGGTGCGGACGACGACGCCGGTGTCGCCGTTGTAGATGCGGGCCTCGTGGTCGTTGGCGGTGACCAGCAGGGGCTGGCCGGGATACCAGGCGGCGCGGTCGGATTCGGGGCCCGCGCCCGCGGCGGCCGCCCACTCGGCGGCCGTCCGGTCCCAGCGTTCGACCCCGTACGGGCCGCGCCGGTGCGCGCACAGCAGCCGGTGCGAGTCCAGGGCGGTCAGCGCGGCGCGGGCGTCGCCCGCCAGGGCGGCCTCGGTCACCGCGCGGGCGGCGCGGGCCACGTCGGCGCGGACCTCGGCGGTGTCGTCGGGCGCGTGCAGGGAGACCTCGGGTCCCCCCGCGCGCAGGATCGCCAGCGCCGCGTCGGCGTCGCCCGCCCGCACGGCCACCGCCAGTTCGGCGATGCGCCCGCCGAACCGCCTGCCGCGCGTGAGGCGGACGATGCCGCCGCGCAGCCGGGTCAGCTCGGCCGGCGTCAGCGATGCGCCGGACAGGTCCGGATCGTCCTGCGCCGCGGGCGCTTCCGCCGACCCCGCGAGGACCACGTCGAGCACCGGATTCGGCGCGGTGCGCACCGGCCCGGCGACCAGGTCGGCCAGGACGGCGCCCGCGTCGACCGAGGCCAGCTGATCGGGGTCGCCCACGAGGACCAGCCGGGTGTCGGGCCGCAGCGCGGCGAGCAGGCGGCTCATCATGCTCAGCGACACCATGGAGGTCTCGTCGACCACGACCACGTCGTAGGGCAGACGGTTGAACTCGTGGTGGCGGAACCGGGTGCCGCGGCCGCGTTGCCAGCCGAGCAGGCGGTGCAGGGTGGCGGCGGTGAGGTCGGGCAGGCCGAGCTCGGCGGCCTGCCCGCGCACGGCCTCCTGGAGCCGCGCCGCCGCCTTGCCCGTGGGCGCGGCCAGCGCGATGCGCAGGGCGGGCAGGCGCGGCGTCGCCGCCCGCTGGGCGACGAGCAGGGCCAGGATGCGGGCGATGGTGTGGGTCTTGCCGGTGCCGGGTCCGCCTGCCACGACCGTGGTCCAGTGCGTGGCGGCCAGGGCGGCGGCGAGCCGCTGCCGGTCGGGGCCCGTGCCCGCCTCGAAGAGCCGGTCCAGTTGCGCGCGCACCAGTTCCGGGTCGACGGCCGGGTGGTCGGCGCCGCGTTCGGTGAGCACCCGGCGGATGATCTGTTCCTGCTGGTGGTACCGGTCCAGGTACAGCAGCGGACCCTCGCCGTCCTCGACCAGGCGCAGCGGGCGCAGCGGTCCGGCGGGCCCGCCGAGGACCAGGGGGCTGCGGCGCAGCCCCTCGAGGACGCGGTCGGGGTCGGGCCACGGCAGGGTCGCGGGATCGATCGCCGCGCCGAGGTCCCAGTTCTCGTCGGCGTCCACCCCGATCTCGCGCATGCGCGCCAGCTCCAGGCACACCGAGCCCGACCGGACCGCGCGCACCGCGAGGGCCGCGGCGAACAGCACCAGCGGGTCCTCCTCGCGCGCGAGGCGACCCAGCCGCAGCGCCACGTGCACGTCGGCGGCCGAGAGCACCCCCGCCTCGTTGAACGTCCGCAGCGTCCCGGTGCCCCGCTGCGCCACCTGGATCGACGTCATCGCTGCTCCCCGTCCGCGCCCGGCACCCCGCGCCTCACGACCCGCCGCCTGCCAGCAGGTCCGACACCGCCGAGACGAGGCCCGCCGGCGGATTCCACTCGAACACACCGCAACCGGGCGGCGTCGCGGGCCCGATCATGCCGCGCACGAACAGGTACCGGGCCCCGCCGAGATGCGTGGCGGGATCGTATCCGGGCAGGCGCCAGCGCAGATACCGGTGCAGGGCGACCGAATACAGCAGCGCCTGCAGCGGGTAGTGCGAGCGGATCATCTCCGCCGCCATGTGTTCGCGCCGGTAGTGGGCGACGGTGAGGTCGCCGGTGCCGAGGCGGTTGGTCTTGTAGTCCACGATCAGGTAGCGGTGCCCGCCCGCCGCGGCCGGGACGCGCAGCACGGCGTCGATGCTGCCGGTGAGGTAGCCGCGCAGGACCGTCTCGGGCAGGGCGGCGAGCTGGTCGGGGTACTCGCGCAGGACGTCGTCGGCGGGCAGGTGGCGGCGCATGAGCTCGGCCACGGCGGCCAGCGTCGCCGCGTCGCCCCGGAGTCCGCGGGTCTCGTCGGGCGCGCCGAGCGGGAGCTCGAACTCCAGCTCGCACAGCCGGTCCGGTGGCGCGATCGCGGCCAGCGTCCCGTAGTCGGCGGGGGTGTGCAGCACGGCGAGCAGCGCGCGGGCCAGCAGGTCGGCGTCCAGTTCGGCCAGGGTCCGGGCCACCGCGTCCGCGCTGCGCGCGCGGACCTCGGCGTCGAGATCGGGCGCGGCCGTGTCGACCAGTTCGAGGACGCCGTGCACGAGCGTGCCGAACTCGGCGCCGTAGGGCAGGTCGTTCATGAGCGAGGGCGCCGCGGGTTCCTCGACGGTGTCGAGGACGCGGGGTTCGACGGGTTCGTCGTCGCGCGCGGGGCCGTCCTCGGGTTCGGGGTCGTGCACCCCGGCCGCGTCGTGGGCGCCCGCGGTGAGCGCGGAGTACGGAGGTGCGGCGCCAGGTGTGGTCGAGGACCCGGTCGAAGCGCGCGGCGGCCAGGTCGCCGGTGGGCGGCTCGACGCGCACGCGGCGCGGCTCGACGTCGCCCGCCCGCTCCACGACGGTGACGGAGACGACCGCGGCGGCCGGTGCGGCCCACTCGGTGAGCCGCTCCACCGCCGTCTTGTCCGCGGGTGTCTCGGCGCGCGCGGGCACCGTGGCCGCGCCGGGCCTGCGCCCGAAGATCATCCGGTGCAGCGGGGCCGCGGCGGTGGTGACCGCGGGCGCCCACCAGGCGACGATCTGGCACATGGCACGGGTCAGCGCGACGTAGAGCAGCCGCAGCTCCTCCCCGGCCTCCTCGGCCTCGCAGCGCAACTGGCGCTGGGCGTAGCCCGGGGCGTCCTTGCCGCCGATGTCGAGCACGCGGGCGCCGGTGTCGTCGTGGAACAGCAGCGTCGCCGGGTACGGATTCTTGGCGCTGTCCCACGCGAAGGGCAGGTACACCACCGGGAACTCGAGTCCCTTGCTGGCGTGCACGGTGGCGATCTGCACCGCGGCCGCGTCGCGGTCGAGGCGGCGGCTGCGCCCGGCGAGGCTGCCCTGTTCGGGGGCGCGGACGCGGTCGGCGAGCCAGCGGGTCAGCGCCGTGAGACCGAAGCCCTCGGTGAGCGCGACGTCGTCGAGGAGCTGGGCGACGTGGCGCAGGTCGGTGAGCTCGCGTTCCCCGTTCTCGACGCCGAGCAGCCGGGGGGCGAGATCGGTGTCGGTGGCCAGCTTGTCGAAGACCGCGGCGAACCCCGCGCGCCCGAACAGCCGCGCCGCCTCGCGCAACTGCGTCGACAGCCGGCCGACGAGATCGCTTCCGCCCGCGTCGATCTCGGCGGCCGTGACCCCCAGGATCGGGGTGCGGGCGGCCAGGCGCACCCGGTCGCCGCGATGCGGCTGCTCCAGGGCGCGGAGCACCCACAGCCAGTCGGTGGCCGCCGCGGTGGCGAACACGCTGGTGCCGCCTGCCAGCACCGAGGGCACCCCGACGTCGTCGAGGGCCTTGCGCACGATCTCGACCTGGGTGCGGGTCCGCACCAGCACCGCGATGTCGCCGGGGCCGACCGGCCGCCGCTCGCCCCCGGCGGCGCCGAGGGTGACCCCGGACTCGAGCAGCCCGACCAGGTCGGCGGCCAGATCCGCGGCGACGCGCTCGCGCTGCCTGCCCACCGACGGGAACCCGGACCGGTTGCGCGGGCCGCCGCCGTCGCGGCCGAGCACTCGCAGGCGCAGGGGCACGGTCTGCGCGGCCGGTCCCGCCAGGCGGGTCTGCTCGCGGGTGGCGCTGACCGGGTGGACGGCGATATCGCCGTGCCCGAGTTCGGCCCCGCCGAGGACGTGGTCGAGCGCGGCGAGCAGCCCGGCGTCGCTGCGCCGGTTGTGCGACAGCTCGCTGCGGCTGTCGGCGTGGGCGACCGCGTCGAGGTAGCTGAGCACCTCCGCGCCGCGGAAGGCGTAGATGGCCTGCTTCGGGTCGCCGACCAGCACCAGGGTCCGGTGACGGTGGAAGGCCAGCCGCAGGATGTCCCACTGCAGCGGGTCGGTGTCCTGGAACTCGTCGACCAGGGCCACCCGGTAGCGGTCGCGGATCCGCTGCCGGGCGCGTTCGCCGTGCTCGGGATCGGCGAGCACGGCGTGCAGCAGGACCAGCAGGTCGTCGAAGTCGCGCAGCCCTGCCAGCCGGGCGCGGCGTTCGGTCTCGGCGCGCACCGCCGCGCAGAAGGCCACCCGCGCACCGCCGGGCCCGTCGTCGTCGGGCGCGAGGGTGGCGTGGCGGTCGTGCACGGCGGCCAGGGCCAGGGTGTGCGCGTCGCGCAGGGAGAACGGGGCCCGGTCGCGGGCGTAGCGGGCCAGGTACAGGTCCTCGACGACGGTGGCGACGAGGTCGTCGACCGATTCGGTGAGCCGGGCGCCGGGGTCGTGGTCGCCCGCCAGCCCGAGCTCGTCGAGCATGCGCTGGCAGAACGAGTGGGTGGTGGCGATGGTGCCCGCGTCGAAATCGGCGAGGGCGGTGAGCAGTCGGCGCCGGTGGGTCGCCGCGGCGGTGGCGTCGGCGGCCAGCAGGGCGACGATCTCGTCGGGGTGGGTGCGCGCGGTGGCGGGGTCGGCCAGGGCGGCGGCGACGGTGACGAACCGTTCGCGGGTGCGTTCGCGCAGTTCCTGCGTGGCGGCCCGGCTGAAGGTCACCAGCAGCAGGTCCGACACCGGGACCGCGGCCTCGGCGACGTAGCGCACCGCCAGCCCGACGATGGCGTGGGTCTTGCCGGTGCCCGCGCTGGCCTCGAGGACCGTCGTCCCGGTGGGCAGCGGCCCGGCGGGATCGAAGGCGACCGGGGCGGTGAGGGTTCCGGTCACGGCTGCCCCTGACTCTCGGCCGCGAGCAGCGGCGCCCAGAAGCGCCGGGCGACCGCGCCGAAGCGGGTGCCCTCGGGTTCGCCCGCGCGGGCGGGCGTGTCGGCGAGGCGCCGGAAGCGGGGCGCGTCCCCGAGGACATAGCGCAGGTGCCGGTCGGTGTGGTCGCCGTACTTGTCGGGACCGTTGGGTCCGCCGTCGAAGGCGTGTTCGGCGGCCAGCAGCGCGTCGGCGGTGCCGTCGCCGTGGAAGCGGCGCTCGGCGTAGGCCGCCGTCGCGGTCGGGGTGACCGGCAGCGGTTCGCACAGGCCCTCGTCGCGCAGCCGGACCAGGTCGCGCAGGACCGACACCGCGGCGGGCCGCTCGGGCGCGGTCAGCACCGAGCGCCGGACCGGGCGCCGGAACTGCCCGCGCCCGAGGGTGACCGCGCGCCAGTCCCGGTCCTCGGTGGCGGCCAGCGCGAGCACCGAGACCCACGCCGCCATACGGTGTTTCGGGGCGAGGCGCGAGTAGGTGGTGCGGACCAGCGCGTCGCCGCGGACCTCCGGGACGGTGCCCGCCAGGGTGCGGCCGTCGCCGAGGTCGATGGCCACGTCCACCGCGCGGGGGTGCGCCTCGTATTCCGGCTGCGCGGCGCGGACCAGGGTTTCGACGGTCTCCTCGATCTCGGCGAGCACGTTCTTGCCGAAGCCGAACGGCGGCAGGGTGCCGCGCCGCCACTCGGCCGCGCGCAGGGCGGCCGGGTCGGCGCCGGTGAGCCGGGCGGTCAGCAGCCGCTCGCCCAGCGCCCATTTGGCCAGGCCGTCGAGTTCGATGGGCAGCTGGTCGTCGATGTCCTCGGCCTCCTCGGGCACCCGCA
>NZ_BAGK01000136.1 GCF_000308795.1 Nocardia thailandica NBRC 100428
CGCGGGCGGACTGACCACGACCTGTCTCGACGTCGGCGAGCCCGGTGTGCGCGAGGCGGTGGTGTTCCTGCACGGCGCGCCCGGCTGCGCCGCCGAATGGCAGCCGCTGCTGGCCCGGATCGGCGCGCTCGGCCGCGCGGTCGCCGTCGACCTGCCCGGTTTCGGCTCCTGCCGCACCCCGCCGGGTTTCGATCACCACGCCGCGGGCGGTTACCGGGCCTTCCTCGACGCGGCCTTCGCCGAACTTGGACTGGACCGGGTGCACCTGGTCTGTCACGGTTTCGGCGCAGCGTGGGGCTTGGCCTGGGCCGCGTACCGGCCGCGCCGGCTGGGGTCGCTCACCACCATCAGCGCCCCGCCGCCCCCCGAGCACCGGCCGCATCCGTGGGCCAGGGCCTGGCGGATCCCGCTCGCCGGGGAGATCGTGCAGCTGGCCACCACCCGGCACACCCTGCGCTGGGCGCTGCGCCGGGCCAGCCCCGGCGCGAACGCGAGCGGCTTCGCCGACCGGCTCTTCGCCGACTACGACCGGCACACCCGCCGCACGGTGCTGTCGGTCTACCGCGCCGACCGCGATCCGGCGATGTTCGACACCGCGGTGGCCGCCCACGTGCCGGGCCTGGCCCTCTACGGCGCCCGCGATCCGTGGCTGCCGCACGGTTTCACCCGCGCCGAGACCGCCGCGCGCCCGCACTGTCACGTCGAGGTGCTGCCCGAGCTGGGGCACTGGCCGCACGCCGACGCGCCCGGCACCGTCGCCGAGCAACTCGTGTTGTTCCTGCGCCGCCACATCCGTCCCACCCCCGACGACGTCCCCGCGGGCTCGGGCTACCGCTGACCGGCCGAGGCGGCCCGGTGAGCGGGACACGATGTCCCACCAACTATTGCCCGGTACCCGAGGTACCACTAAAATCGGGAGGCGAGCACCACCCGAGGAGACACCGATGACGCTGTCCACACCGAAGCACACCCGCTCCGACCCGGAGTACCACGACATCCTGCGCGGCCTGTCCGAGGGCTCGGTCACCAAGCACTTCGACCCCTACGTCGACATCGACTGGGACTCCCCCGACTTCGTGGTCGACCCCACCGACCGCCGCTGGATCATGCCCGTCGAGGACCCGCTCGGCCGCCACCCCTGGTACCGCGCCCAGCCCGTGGAACGCCAGATCGAGATGGGCATGTGGCGCCAGGCCGGCATCGCCAAGGTCGGCCTCGACTTCGAACAGCTCCTCATCCGCGGCCTCATGCAATACCTGGTCTCGGTGCCCAACGGCGACCCCGAATTCCGGTACGTCACCCACGAGGCCGCCGAAGAGTGCAACCACACCATGATGTTCCAGGAGATGATCAACCGCATCGGTCATCTCGACGTCATCGGCATGGGCCCGATCGACCGCAAACTCACCATGATCATCTGGCCCGCGGTCAAATACTTCCCCGAACTGTTCTTCACCATGATCCTCGGCGGCGAGGAACCCATCGACCACCTGCAGAAGTCCCTGCTCCGGGGCGGCGCCGACCTGCATCCCATGGTGCGGCGGGTCATGCAGATCCACGTGGCCGAAGAGGCCAGGCACATCTCCTTCGCCCACGAATACCTGCGGCGCAACGTGCCCGGCATGAACGTGGCGACGAAATTCGTCCTGTCCCTGGCCTTTCCGCTGGCCATGCGGATCATGCTCGACATGATCGCCACTCCGCCGAAGGAATTCGTGGAGAAGTTCGCCATCCCGGATCAGGTGATGCGCGAGGCGTACTGGGGTGACCCGGAATCGCGGCGCCAGATCCGCGACCTCTTCGCCGACGTGCGCGCCCTCGCCGAACACAGCGGGCTCATGAACCCCATCGCCCGCCGTGCCTGGCAGCTGCTGCGCATCGACGGGCCCGCCTCGCGCTACCGCAGCGAACCCGCCCGCAAGATCGCCTGACCCACCCCCCGGCCCGGCCCGCCACCCGCGGGCCGGGCTCTCGTGTGCGCACCGGCGCGCACCCCGACAGGAGTTCGACGATGAATCCCGACCGCCACCTGACCGCCGCCGACGAGCCGTGGCCGGCACCCGACCCCGCCGTCCTGCCCGCCGACGACGCGTTCCACGTGCCGCCGGCCGGTTTCGCCGCGCTCCCCCCTGGCACGGTGCTGCGGTACCGCCCGGTCCGGCTGGCCGCGTTCGGGCTCGTCCCGCTGCGCCTCACCGCCTGGCAGCTGCTCTACCGCACCGCGGACCTGCACGGCGCGCCCGAGGTCGCGGTCACCACGGTGGTGGCCGCAGGGGCGCCCGAGCCGGGACGGGTCCGCCCGCTGCTGTCGTTCCAGTGCGCGATCGACGCGGTGTCCTCGCGCGGGTTCCCCTCCTACGCGCTGCGGCACCGGTCCCGGGCGCTCGGCTCCTTCCCCCAGGTGGAGATGCTGTGCTTCGCCGACGCGCTCGCCCGCGGCTGGGTGCTCTCGATCCCCGACCACGAGGGCGCGCTCGGCGCCTGGGGCGCCCCGCGCGAACCGGGCCACCGGACCCTGGACGGCGTCCGGGCGGCCATGGCCTTCGCCCCGCTCGGCCTGTCCACCGACAGCCCGGTCGGCCTGTGGGGCTACTCCGGCGGCGGCCTCGCCACCGCGTGGGCCGCGGAACTCGCGCCCACCTACGCCCCGGAACTGACGATCGCGGGCGCGGTGCTCGGGTCACCGGTCGGCGACCTCGTCGCGACCTTCCACCGCCTCAACGGCGGCCTGCACGCCGGCCTGCCCACCCTCGTCGTGGCCGGGCTGCGCCGGGTGTACCCGGCCCTGGACCGGGTGATCGAGGAGTGTTTCACCGAGGCGGGACGGACGCTGCTCGACCGGGCCGCGGGCTGGACCACCGGGCTGGCCGTGGCCCGGCTGGCCCGCTACGACATCAACCGGCACGCGCTCATGCCCCTCACCGACGTGCTGGCGCTGCCGCAGATCGAGGCCGTCTTCGACGACCTGCGGCTCGGCACGCAGGCCCCGGCCGCGCCGCTGCTGGTGGTGCAGTCGGTCGGCGACCAGATCATCGCGGTGGCCGACATCGACGCCCTGGTCGAGCGCTACCGCGACCACGGCGCCGCCGTCACCTACCTGCGCGACCGCCTCAGCGAGCACATCAGCCTGCTGCCGCTCTCGGCGCCGCTGAGCATGAACTGGCTCGCCGACCGGTTCGCCGGCGCCCCCGCGGCCGAGCCGGGCACCCGGACGGTCTGGAGCGTGCTCGGCCTGCCCGAGGGGCGCCGCGGCCTCGCCGGGCTCGCGCGCGCGGCCCTCGGCGTCCTGGCCGGGCGGGTCGGGGTGACCGCGCCGCCCGCCCCGGACCGCGACACCGCGGCAACCCGCGAGCAAGCGGCCTGACCGGCCGCGACGCCGGTGTGCCCTGGCGCGTCGCGCGCGACGCGCTTGCGCAACCGGCGCGCCGTGGTGTGTTGTTGATCGGTGACCAACACTTCCGGAGACGCGTATCCCCTCACGGACACGATGACCACCGCGGCCACGACGCAGGACGGCGTGACGGTGCTGACCGTGGCCGGTGAGGTCGACCTGGCCACCGCGCCCGCGCTGGAGACGGCGCTGGAATCGGTGCTCGCGGCCAAACCCGAGGCGCTGGTGATCGACCTGACCGCGGTCGGTTTCCTGGCCTCGGCGGGCATGGCGACGCTCGTGGCGGCCCATCAGCGGGCCGGTGACACCACCGTCGCGGTGGTCGCCGACGGGCCCGCCACCAGCCGTCAGCTCAAGCTCACCAGCCTCGATCAGGTGTTCTCGCTCTACACCACCCTCGACGCCGCCCTCACCGCGCTGCGCGCACGGTAACGGGCCGACGAACGCGAGAGAACCCGGCGCCCCCGTGGGGCGCCGGGTTCTCCGGTCTCCGGGCTCAGCTCAGCACAGGCCGCGCAGGCGCTCGATGAGCGCGACCCGCGCGGCGGTGTTCTCGGCGAGGGGCACCACGTTCAGCACGGTCACGCCCGCCTCGGCGAAGGCCGCGATGCGCTCCTTGACGAAGCTCTCCGGGCCGACCAGCGACACGTCGCGCACCAGCTCGTCCGGCACGGCCTGGGCGGCGGCCTGCTTGTCCCCGGCCAGGTACAGCTCCTGGATGCGGTCGGCGGCGGCGCCGTAGCCGTACTTGGTGGCCAGCGTGTGGTAGAAGTTCTTGCCCTTGGCGCCCATGCCGCCGATGTAGAGGGCCAGGTGCGGCTTGACGAACTCCAGCAGCGGGGTGACGTTCTCGCCGATGGCCAGCGCGGGACCGGCGTAGATGTCGAGCGCGCCGAGGGCGGGGTCGCGCTTGGCGGTGCCCGCGGCGACCGCGTCGCCCCACACGTCCTTCGCCTTCTCCGGGAGGAAGAAGATCGGCTGCCAGCCGTTGGCCACCTCGGCGGCCAGCTCCACGTTCTTCGGGCCGAGGGCGGCCAGCAGCACGGGGATGTCCGCGCGGACCGGGTGGTTGATGAGCTTGAGTTCCTTGCCCAGTCCGGTGCCGCGCTCGGCGGGCAACGGGATCTGGTAGTACTTGCCCTGGTAGTTGAGCTTCTCGCGCCGCCAGACCTTGCGGCAGATCTCCACCAGCTCGCGGGTGCGGCCGATCGGGGCGTCGTAGGGCACGCCGTGGAAGCCCTCGATGACCTGCGGGCCGGAGGCGCCGATACCGAGGATGAACCGGCCGTCGGAGACGAAGTCGAGGCCCGCCGCGGTCATCGCGGTCAGACTGGGCGTGCGGGTGTAGAGCTGCAGGATGCCCGAGGCCAGCTGCACCCGTTCGGTCCGGGCGGCCAGGAAGCCCAGCGCGCTGACGGCGTCGAAGGAATAGGCCTCCGGCACGAAGACGATGTCGAGGCCGGCCCGCTCGAGGTCGGCGACCTCGGCCGCCACCTCTTTGAAGCCGCCCGAGTAGTTCAGGCTCAAACCGATCCGCATGCCTCACAACATAGCGCCGCCGTCCCCGCCCACCCCGACCGGTCGGTCCGGGCGGGCCGTGGCGGGGTCGCGCGGCCCGGCCGGTAGCGTGAACACCGATCCGTCACGCCCTACCGTTCTGAGAAAGGCCACGTCACCGTGTCGCAGTCCACCAGCACGCCGCAGCAGACCGAATCCTCCTTCGGCACCGTGACTTTGGACCGGTACCTGTCGGATCTGGCGGCCAAGGTCCCGGCCCCCGGCGGCGGCGCGGTCGCCGCGCTGCACGCCGCCCAGGGCGCCGCGCTGGTGGCCATGGTCGCCCGCTACACCACCCGCGCCAAGGACGCCGAGAACCGGCCGGTGATCGACCGCATCATCGACGCCGCCGACGCCGCCCGGGCGCGCTCGCTGGCGCTGGCCGACGCCGACGCCGCCGCCTTCACCGCGGTCGGGGCGGCCTACAAACTGCCCCGCGACACCGACGAGCAGGCCGCCGCCCGCACCGCGGCCGTCAACGACGCCCTGGTCGAGGCCGCGCGGGTGCCCGCCGCGGTGGTCGACGAGGCCGACGAGATCCTGTCGCTGGCCGCCGAGCTGCTGCCCATCGGCAACCCGAACGTGGTCACCGACATCGGCGCGGCGGCCGACGCCGCCCGCTCCGCCGCGCTCAGCTCGCAGCTCAACATCGAGATCAACGTGGGCTCGCTGCCCGCCGAGCTGGGCGACCGGTTCGCCACCGCGCTGCTGCGCATCGACGAGATCGCCGCCCGCGCGGACGCCCTGCACGCCGACGTCCTGCACGCCGTCCGGGGCTGACACCCGCAGGCGCGCGGGCGGCGCCGCCCCGCTGCCCCCGCTCAGCCGTCGATGCCGGCGACCGCGAGCACCAGCTTGCCCCGGATCCGCCCGGTGTCGGCGAGGCGGTGCGCCTCGGGGAGGTCCGCGATCGGGAGCACGCGCTCGGCGACCCGCAGTTCGCCCGCCGTCACGGCGGCGGCCAGGGCGGTCAGCGCCACGGCGCCCGGCGCGACGAAGAAGCGGTGGAACCGCGGGTCCGGGTGGGTGTCCGGGCCGTCGGCGGCGAGCAGGCGACCGTGCGGGCCGAGCGTGGTCAGCGAGCGCTCCAGGTGTTCCGGCGTGGCGACGAGGTCGGCCACGACGTCGAGGTCCGAGACGACGGCGGTGAAATCCGTCGCGCGGTGATCGATCAGCTCGTTCGCGCCCAGCGCGCGCAGGAACGCGTGGTTGTCCGGCCGGGCCGTGCCGACCACGTACGCGCCCCGCCGCGCGGCGACCTGCACGGCCAGGTGACCCACCCCGCCCGCGGCGGCGTGCACCAGCACGCGATCGCCCGCGCGCACCCCCGCCATGAGCTGCACGGCGGTCAGCCCCGCCACCGGCAGCGCCGCGGCGCGGGTCAGCGGCAGCGCGTCGGGCACCGGCGCGAGCAGCGCCGCCGGGGCGACGACGAATTCGGCGTTCGCGCCGCCGAACACCATGCCGAACACCCGCGTCCCCGGCCCGAGGCCCTCGACACCGGCCCCGGCCGACTCGACCACGCCCGCCACGTCGAGACCGAGCACGAACGGCGGCGCCCCCAGCTTGTCCAGCACGCCGGCGCGCACCTTCGCGTCGGCCGCGTTCACGCTGGTCGCGGCGACCCGGACCAGCACCTCCCCCGCGCCCGGCTCGGGACGCGGCACCTCGACACGCTCGAGGACCTCGGGTCCGCCGACACGGTTCTGTACGTATGCCCACATGCCCGTCGAGTCTGCCGAGGGCAGGTTCTCCTGGGAAGTAGGCACCTTTTCGATACCCTGGTACCTCGTGGAAACCTACCCCGCGCCGCCGAACGCGATCCAGGAGTACCTGCGCGACTGCCCCGCCCGGCAGTTGCTGGCCGTGCTCGCCGACAAGTGGGTGCTGCTGGTCCTCGGCGCCCTGCGCGCGGCGGGCGGCCCCGTCCGGTTCAACGAGCTGCGCAGGCTGCTCGACGGCATCACCCAGAAGATGCTCACCCAGACCCTGCGCACCCTCGAACGCGACGGGCTGGTCCGTCGCGACGTCTACCCCACCGTGCCGCCGCGCGTGGAGTACTCGATCACGCCCCTCGGCGCCGATCTTGGCCGGATCAGCCAGGCCATGGGCGACTGGGTCGTCGAGCACCGAGACGAGATCGAGACCGCCCGCGCGCGCTTCGACGCGGCGCAGGAACTGCCGGTCACGCCGCTGCCCGCGCCCGGACGGGACCGGTCCGGCGGAGTCCCGCCCCTGCCCGTAGCAAGCCGACACACCGAATGACCGGTCGGCCGTTACCCTTTCGATAGGCGGAGTTGATCATGAAATGCCTAGAATCGATGGTCGACTGACCGAACATCCGAAGGGGTGGCGCCAATGCGGAGCGCACTTCGTTATCTGTTCCTCGTGTCCCTGGCCGTGGTCCTCGCCGCGGTCGGGTCGGGGGTGGCGACAGCCACGATGATCGGGCAGACGCCCGGGCCCACCGTGACAGCCGTCTTCCCGGCGAACGGTCAGCGGGTGGGCATCGCCCAGCCCGTCACCGTGACCTTCGCCGCACCGGTCGCCGATCGGGCGGGGGCCGAACGGTCCCTGCGCGTCGCGGCGGGCTCGCCCCTGGCGGGCACCCTGACCTGGCTGGGTGACAACCAGGTCCGCTGGACCCCGACGGGCGTGCTGCCCGCCAATTCACCGATTTCCGTGCAATTCGGGCAGCTGCGTACCGAATTCCAGACCAACCAAGGCGTTTACGCCGAGGGCAACATGTCGACCCACCGTTTCGTGGTGAGCATCGGCGGCCAGGTGGTCCGGGACATGCCCGCGTCGTTCGGCAAGCCGGGCTGGGAATCGCCGAGCGGCACCTTCCCGGTGCTGGAGAAGTTCCGGAACGTGGTGTTCGATTCGCGCACCATCGGTATCCCGCTGGATTCGCCCGAGGGCTACATCATCGACGGCGAATGGGCCGAACGGCTCACCTGGGGTGGCGTGTTCGTGCATTCGGCGCCGTGGTCGGTGGATTCGCAGGGCTATGCCAACGTCAGCCACGGATGCGTGAATCTGGCGCCGGAGGATGCCGCCTGGTTCTACAACACCGTCGGTATCGGCGATCCGGTCGAACTGCACTGGTGAAATACCTTCTCGCGTCCACTCCCGGTGGGCGCGAGGAGAATTCCGTTCGTTTCTTTCCCCCGTGGCATTCGCCGAACACGGCGTGTGCGCAGTATCGTGCAGTGGCGAACTGCTGACACGCCGTGATGGCAGCGACAGCCTGATGAAGGTGGGGCGATGGATCGATCGGATGCGCACAGACCGGCCGGAGCGTGGCGAACGGACTCCGGACCGGCGCGTGATCCGCTCGCGCCCGAGGAGGACCTCTCGACCCCCGCGGGCATCCCGGTGGTCTCCCTGACCACGGCCGGCTCCGGCCGTCCCGCGCCGTCACTCTCGCGCTTCTTCAACGCCGACGCCTACGACACCGACAAGCTGCCGGTGGTCGGCGGGCCGTTCGATCCCGCGGCCGGACAACAGGTCTACGTCCCGGCCGAGCCGGACAACGGCCCCGACACCGATCGCCTGCCGATCGTGCGACTGCTGCCCGCCACGGGCTTCGCCGACACCTGGACCGCGGGCGCCCCGGCGGCCCGCGCCGAACCCGCCGCCGTGTCGGCCCCCGCCGCCCCCGACGACCCCACCGCCCTCGACGAGGTCCACGAGGCCGCCGAGGCCGACGGGGCCGATCGCCCCGCGCCGGACTACTTCGGCGACGACGAGGTGTTCGCCCGGATGATCGACCGGTCCCGGCGCCGCGCGATCCCCCGCTGGGCGGGTCCGCTGGCTGCCTCGGTGGCCGCGGCCGTGCTCGCGGGCGGCGCGTACCTGCAGTTCAGCGGCCCGGCGCCGCGGACGACCTCGGCCTCCGCCCCCCTGGCCGAGGTCTCGGCGCCGGGCGCGGTGATCCCGGTCGCCGGCCAGTGCCCGGACCAGCAGATCGGCGACCGGATCCAGGGCAGCGGCCCCGGCGGCACCGATTCCGGCGTGGCGGCGATCCTGGCCTTCCAGTACGCCTACTACGTGGCGCGCTCCGGCGACCAGGCGCACACGCTGGCCGCCCCCGACGCCACCATCCCCGCCGGCGCGGAGATCCAGCGCGGCATCGACACCATCCCCGTGGGCACCTCGCACTGCCTGTCGATCACCCCCACGGCGACGGCGGGCCAGTACCGCGTGGTCATCACCGAGTTCCGGCCGGACTCCGCGCCGCGCATCTACAACGCGCAACTGGTCGGGACGGCGAAGGTCAACGGCAAGACGCTGATCAC
>NZ_BAGK01000135.1 GCF_000308795.1 Nocardia thailandica NBRC 100428
CCGATCCAGCGCATGGCCAACGTGTCGCTGCAGCCGGACCCCGAGCGCGACACCAGCACCGCCGAGCTCATCTCGCGGATCGAGGACGGGCTCTACATCGTCGGCGACAAGAGCTGGTCGATCGACATGCAGCGCTACAACTTCCAGTTCACCGGCCAGCGGTTCTTCCGGATCCGCGACGGCGAGCTGGCCGGTCAGGTGCGCGATGTCGCCTATCAGGCCACCACCACCGACTTCTGGGGTTCGATGGAGGCCGTGGGCGGCCCGAGCACCTGGCAGCTCGGCGGCGCGTTCAACTGCGGCAAGGCCCAGCCGGGGCAGGTGGCCGCGGTCAGCCACGGGTGCCCGTCGGTGCTGGTGCGCGGGGTCAACATTCTCAACACACGGACGGAGGCCGGCCGGTGAGTGCCGAACTGTTCCCCGGCGGCGCGGTCGTCGAGCGCGCGCTGGCGGCGTCGAAGGCGGACGAGACGATCGTGATCGTCACCGACGCGGCGGAGGCCTCGCTGCGCTGGGCGGGCAATTCCATGACCACCAACGGGTCCTCGGTGTCGCGGGACTGGGCGGTGGTGGCGATCTTCCGCGACGGGCCGACCGCCGCGCGGGTCGGCAGCGTGCGCTCGACCAGCGTCGATCCCGCCGACATCGAGGCCGTCGTGCGCGCCGCCGAGGAGGCCGCCCGCACCGCGACGCCCGCCGCCGACGCGGCGCCCCTGCTCGATCCCGACGGCACCGACGCCGCCACCTGGGAGGACGCGCCCGGGGGCACCGGCATCGAGGTCTTCACCGGCGTGGCAGGCGACCTGGCGCGGGGTTTCGACGGGCCCGACCGCCTCTACGGGTTCGCCCACCACCAGGTGCACACCACCTGGCTGGGCACCTCCACCGGGATCCGCCGCCGCTACGTGCAGCCCACCGGCTCGGTGGAGATCAACGGCAAGCGCGGCGAGGGCGCCGACCTGGCCAGCGCCTGGGTCGGGGTCGGCACCGCCGACTTCGCCGACGTCGACACCCCGGGCCTGCTGGCCGAGCTCTCGCGACGGCTGGACTGGTCGGCGCGGCGGGTCGAGCTGCCCGCGGGCCGCTACGAGACCCTGCTGCCGCCGTCGGCCGTCGCCGATCTCATGATCTACCTGGCCTGGAGCATGGAGGGCCGCGGCGCCCACGAGGGCCACACCGCCTTCTCCCGCGCCGGCGGCACGCGGATCGGCGAGCGTCTCGGCGCGATCCCGCTGACCCTGTACTCCGACCCGGACGCGAGCGGCCTCGAGTACCGCCCGTTCGTCGCGACGCCTGCCTCGTCGGAGGCCCTGTCGGTCTTCGACAACGGGCTGCCCGCCACCCGGGTGGACTGGATCGGCGACGGCGTCATCCGCAACCTCGTCTATCCCCGGGCCACCGCCGCCGAATTCGACGCCCCCGCCACCGTTCCGGGCGAGAACCTGCTGCTCACCGGCGGCTCCGACGCGACCCTCGACGGGATGATCGCGCGCACCGAACGCGGCCTGCTGCTCACCTGCCTGTGGTACATCCGCGAGGTGGACCCCGCTGACCTGCTGCTCACGGGGCTCACCCGCGACGGCGTCTACCTGGTGGAGAACGGCGAGGTCACCGCCGCGGTCAACAACTTCCGCTTCAACGAGAGCCCGCTGGACCTGCTGCGCCGGGTCAGCGAGGCGGGGGCCACCGGGATCACCCTGCCCCGCGAGTGGAAGGACTGGTTCACCCGCACCGCCATGCCGCCGCTGCGCGTTCCCGACTTCCACATGTCCTCGGTCAGCCAGGCGACCTAGGACTCGCTCCCGCGCCCGCCGGGCGGGCGCGGGGCCCCGGTCAGCGGTTGAGGTTGCCCATGTCGATGGGGATCTGCGCGCCGGTGATCTGGGACGCCTCGTCCGAGCACAGCCAGGCGACCGTGGCGGCGATCTCCTCGGGCTGGGTGATGTAGCTGGGCAGCGCGTTCATGAAGATGGGCGCGAGAGTACTGGCGTACTTCTCGAACAGGGGCGCGATCTCGCTCATGTTCATGCCGGTCGCGACGCCGGCGGGGTGCACGGTGTTGACGCGGATGCGGTGTTCGCCCAGCTCGTTGGCCATCGTCTTGGCCAGACCGGTGATGGCGTGTTTGGTGGCCACGTAGTGGGCGGTGAACGGGATGCCCTTGATGCCCGCGACCGAACTGGTGAACACCATCGCCCCGCCCCTGCCCTGGGAGAGCAGGTGCGGGACAGCGGCTTTGGCGGTGTGGAACACGCCGGTGAGATTCACGTCTACGGTCTCCTGCCACTGTTCGGCGGTGATCTCCCACGACAGGGCCGCCGAACAGATGCCCGCGTTGGCGACCACCACGTCGAGGCCGCCGAACTCCTCGATGCCCGCGGCCAGTGCCGCCGACAGCCCGGCGAAGTCGCGCACGTCGACCTTGCTCGCGGCGATCCGCCCGCCCGCCTTCTCCACCTGCGCGACGGTCTCGGCCAGATCGTCCTCGGTCGCACCCGGGTAGCTGGTGCTGGCGAATTCGGCGCAGGCGTCCACGGCGATGACGTTCGCGCCCTCCTCCGCGAACCGGACCGCCTCGGCCCGCCCCTGCCCGCGCGCCGCACCGGTGATGAAGACGACCTTGTCCTCGAATCGTCGGGCCATATCCACTCCTACCTAGAACGTGTTCTTGTTTCTAGGAGATCACGGAACGCGCTCGGCCGGGCGGAATCGCGGCGACCCGTCTCAGGACAGGGTGATCTCGATGCCGATGGTGCCGTCCTTGCCGCGGCGCAGGTTGGAGCCGAGGATGACCAGCGGTCCGGTGAGCCAGTACTTCCTGCGCAGCAGGCGGCGCACCTCCTCGGTCTCGGCCCCGTCGAGCAGGCGGGCGGTGGCCTCGACGGCGGTGCCCCGGGTGTTGCCGCGGACATCGCAGGGCTGCACGGTGACCGCGCTGTTGTTGCGGATGCGCTTGACCTTCCAGGAGTCGGTCACGGTCCACACATAGAGCTTGTCGTTGCGGGCCACGGCCCAGACCGGGGTGCCGACGGGCGTCCCGTCCTTGCGGAAGGTCGTGAGCTGCACGTAGTTCGCGGTGCCGAGGTCACCGAGCGCGGTCGTCATGGGGTCGAGCCTAGCCCGCCCCGTGGTGCGTCCGCCGGTCCCGAGCGGCGGCCGACGGTCGGCACCGCACCCCGGTGGTGGGTAGCGTACGCGGTCTCGCGGGTCAGGAACCCTCGCCGGCGAAGCGGTATTCCCCGGCTTCCATCCGGGTCACCAGGGCCGTGTTCCAGCCGGCCAGGTTGTCGAAGACCCCGCTCCACAGCTCCAGCAGGTCGGTCGCGTGGGGCGCGGCGTGGCGGCCGGGGAAGTCGGGGATCATGGCGAGCAGGTCGTCACGGACGGCCAGGGTGCGGGCGCGCTGGTCGCGCAGCAGGGCCACGACGCGCTCGCGGGGCAGGGCGTCCATGAAGGCGATGCCCGCGCCGAGGTGTTCCATGTCGACGCTGAGCAGCGCCTCCTCGAGCAGCCGGACGAAGTCGGCCTCGCCGTCCTCGGTGAGTGCGAACAGGGTGCGCCCGGGGCCCTCGCCGCCGAATTCGGTTCCGGTGGCGCGCAACCGGCCTTCCTGGGTGAGCTGTTTGAGCGCGTGATAGATCGAGCCCGGCTTCACGTTCGTCCAGGTCTCCGCCCGCCACGACAGCAGTTCGCGGCGCACCGCGTAGCCGTGGGTCGGCTGCTGCCTGCGCACCACCCCGAGCACCAGCAACCGCACGACCGACACGGACACCTCCTTCGCCCCCGCCATGGTAGTCAAACTTGACTTCCGCCGGAAATCGCTTCTACGCTCATCTAGTCAAATTTGATTACCAGGAGCGTCCCGATGTCCGACACCGCGGTCCCGCTGCTCTGGAGCGGCGATCTGTCCACCACCCTCGACTTCTACCGCGCCCTCGGCTACGAGGTCACCCACGAGCAGACCCGCCCCTACGTCTACGGCGTGGTGGAGATGGACGGCGCCGCATTGCATTTCGCGCCCGCACCGCCCGAGCTCGCGCTGCCGACCGAGCACGTCGGGGCCCTGGTCATGGTCGACGACATCGCCTCCCGGCACGCGGCCTTCACCGCGGGGCTGCGCGAGCGCTTCGGCCGCGTCCCCGCGAAGGGCTGCCCGCGCATCACCCGGTTCCGCCCCGGCCAGTCCCGGTTCTCGACGGTCGATCCCATGGGCAACACCGTGATCCACATCCAGCGCGACGAGCCCCGCGACCTCGAGTACGGCGGTTCCCGCGGCCTGTCCGGCCTGGCCAAGGTCCTCGACAACGCCCGCATCCTGCGCGATTTCAAGAACGACGACCGCGCCGCGACCCGCGCGCTGCGCGCTGGCCTGCGCCGCCACGGCGCGACCGCGACCCCCGTGGAGCGAGCCCGCGCCTACGCCGCGCTGGCCGAACTCGCCGTCGCCGCCGACGACACGGCTCAGCTCGCCCACTGGACGGCCGAACTGCGCGCCCTCGACCTCACCCCCGCCGACCGCGCCGGGCTCGCCGCCGACGAGAACGCCCCCGCGGCCCTGTCCGCCTGGCTCACCGCCACCGGCGACCCGTCCTGACGGCACGGACCCCGCGGCTCACCCGCGCCGCGGGCCGGTTCGCAGCGCGCCGAACAGCACGACGGCCAGGCCGAACACGCCGCCGCCCGCCGCGATTCCCAGCGGAATCAGCACCGTCGCGACCACGGATGGCCCGACGCCGGGCCCGACCGCCAGGGTGAGACCGGGCCCGCCCTCGGCGACCAGATGGTACCGACCGTCGCGATCGGCCCGGAAGGTGTACTCGGCCGACCCCTCCCCGCCGTCCAGCCGATAGGACACGCCGGATTCGTAGGTCCGTGTCGGCACGTCGTGCCCGTCCGGATCGCTGATCCGCGCGCGCACCGGTTCCGGCGCGCCGAGCGCCGCCAGGCCGCCGTACTCGACGTAGATCGTGTAGTCACCGGCCGCGAGTCGCACATCACCCGCGCCCGGCACGGGCACCCGCTGAAAAGCCGCGATGTCGCGGTCCAGGGCGCGGTTCCCGGTCACGGCGGTGACACCGGCGGCGGCGATCGCGGCGACGATGACCGCGATCCCCGCCAGGATCCACCGCATCGATGGCCGCAGCCGGGACGCCGGCGGGCCACCCGGCCGCGGCGAGGCGAACCCGTTCGCAGGAAACACGAGCAGCATCCACCCCCGGGCGATCGAGCACACCGTTCGGCGCGCTACCACCAGGACCCCGAACTCCGTTCGTGGGCAACGCTACTCGAAGTCGGGGTACGGCGCGCTTCCGCGCGGCGACTCCGGGATCCACGACGCGCGATCCGCCCAGCGGGATCCGAAGGCTGGCCGACGGCGCACGGGTCTGATGGGCTCGGGGATCCGCCGGAACACGAACACAGGAGGAACGCATGTCCGGGATCCCGGAGTGGGGGCGCCAGCAGGGATGGGGCGTCCGGCTGGACTGGGGCAGGGCCGGGGCGGCGGCGGTGGGGCCGGGGAGCGCGGTGCTCGTGGTGGTCGACGTGCTGTCGTTCACCACGGCGGTGTCGGTACTCGCCGACGCGGGCACGACCGTGCTCCCCTACCGCTGGCGCGACGAGACCGCCGCGGCCCACGCGGCGGCGCACGGCGCGGCGCTGGCGGTGGGCAGGCGGGAGGTGTCGGCGGCGCGGCCCTGGTCGTTGTCGCCCGCCGCGCTGCGGGCGGCGCCGTTCACCGAGCGGCTGGTGCTGCCCTCGCCCAACGGGTCGGCCATCGCCGCGTCGGTCACCGGCACCCCGGTGGTCGCGGCGTCGCTGCGGAACGCGGGCGCGGTGGCGGACTGGATCCTCGCGCAGGGGTGGGGCACCGCGGCGCGACCGGTGTCGATCGTCGCCGCCGGGGAGCAGTGGCCGGGCACCGACACCCTCCGGCCTGCCGTGGAGGACT
Source organism: Nocardia thailandica NBRC 100428 (assembly GCF_000308795.1). GTDB lineage: Bacteria > Actinomycetota > Actinomycetes > Mycobacteriales > Mycobacteriaceae > Nocardia > Nocardia thailandica. The sequence continues at coordinate 5,951 of NZ_BAGK01000135.1, forward strand.
GGCTCGGGGCGGGGGCGGTGGCGGCGGCGCTGGCGGCGGGCGGGGCAGGTCCGCCGTCGCCCGAGGCGCTCGTCGCGGCGGCGGCGCACACGCCCGACGCGGATCTCGCCGCGCTGGTGACCGATTCGGCGTCGGGCCGGGAACTCGCGGGCAACGGCTTCGCCGCCGACGTGGCGGTCGCGGTGGAACTGGGGGCCAGCGCCGCCGTGCCGGTGCTGACACCGGCCGGATTCGTCGACCACGGCACGGGCACGCGCCGCTGAGCACAGCGGCGGCCGGGGCGGAGCGGCATCGGCGGATTCGGGTCGATCTCACCATCACCGGCGCCGAATGTCGTGTCGGGGAACAGGATCGACTCGCCGGTAACCCCGGAGGGTTCGCTAGAGTCCGCTCATGCGCTTCCCCCGATCCCGTCGTCTCGTCCTCGGCCTGGCCGCGCTGGCCGCCACCACCCTGCTCGCGCCCGCCGCGCCCGCCGCGCCCGCCACGGCCGCGGCCGCGTCCTGCGCGACCGGCTGGCGCAGCGAAGTGGTGGCCGGCCGGCTCGGCGCGCTGGAGAACCTCGAGGCCGACGGCGAGGGCGGGTTCTACGCGACCGGGATCGTCCGGGGCGAGCTGCTGCACATCGATCGCGCGGGCACGGTCACCACCCTGCTCACCGGCCTGGACCACCCGGCCGGGCTACGCCTGGTCGACCGCACGCTCTACTTCCTCACCGGCGACGGCAGCACACCGAACGGCGGCGGCACCCTGCGCGCGCTCGACCTGGCCACCGACCGGGTCACCGTGCTGCTGCCGGACCTGGTCCAACCCAACGGCCTGCTGGTGCTGCCCGACGGCGACCTGCTCGTGTCCCAGCTGTCGATCCCCTGGCCACCGGTCGGCCTGAGCCGATACCGGCCCCGCACGGGGGAATTCACCCTCGGGTGGTCGGCGGTGCCCCGGCCCAACGGTATGGCCCTCACCCCGGACGGCGGCGCCGTCCTCACCGTGGACGTGGCCACCTCGCAGCTGGTGCGCATCCCCCTCACCGACCCCCAGTCCCCCACCGCCGTGGCCACCGTGGCCGACGGATTCCTCACCGGCCTCGACGATCTCGACATCACCGCCGCGGGCACCGTCTACATCGCGGGCGACTACACCGGCAGCGTGTACCGCGTCGATCCCACGGGCGGGTTCTGCACGGTCGCGACCGGCTGGATCGCCGAGGACGCGGGCCCGTTCCCGCCGATCGGCCCCACCTCGGTCCGCATCGCGCGCGACGGCGACCGCTGGGCCCTCTACGTCACCGCCATCGACGGCGCGCTGCGCCGCCTGATCCCGCCCGCCGGAGTCGATCTCACCCCGCCGCGGGCGTGAGCCGATCCGCCGCCGTCAGCACCAGCGGCCCGTCCTCGGTGACGGCGATGGTGTGTTCGCTGTGCGCGCAGCGGGAGCCGTCGGCCGAACGCAGCGTCCAGCCGTCGGGGTCGGTGACGATGCGGTCGGTGCCCGCGGCGAACCACGGCTCGATGGCCAGGGTGAGGCCCGGGCGCAGCCGGAAGCCACGCCCGGCCCGGCCCGTGTTCGGGACGTGCGGGTCCTCGTGCATGGTGCGGCCGAGCCCGTGGCCGCCGAATTCGGTGTTGACGGGGTAGCCGTAGGCGGCCGCGACGGCGCCGATCGCGGCGGAGACGTCGCCGAGCCTGCCGCCCGGCCGCGCCGCGGCGATCCCGGCGGCCAGCGCCTCCTCGGTGGCGCGCACCAGGCGCAGGTCGGCCGGGTCGGGGGTGCCGACGACGGAGGTGACGGCGGCGTCGGCGACCCAGCCGTCGATCGAGACGGCGAGGTCGGCGGTGAGCACGTCCCCGTCGCGCAGCGCGTAGTCGTGCGGGAGCCCGTGCAGCACGGCGTCGTTGACCGAGAGGCAGACGGTGTTGCGGAAGGGACCGCGACCGAAGGAGGGCGCGTAGTCCCAGTAGCACGACACCGCGCCGCGCTCCCGGATCCGTTCGCGCACATAGGCTTCCAGGTCCAATAGGTTGACGCCCACCGCGGCGCGCTCGTGCACGCCCACGAGGACGTCGGCGACGAAGCCGCCGGTCACCCGCATCTTCTCGATCTCCCGGGGTGACTTCAGTTCCACCATGCGCGGCCTCCAGTTCGGTATTTTCATACCACCGTAGCGGCGCTGGTATAAAAATACCAACGGCTTGCGGTATTTAAATACCGAACCTAGGATCGCGGGCATGGTTCGTCTTCCGCTCACACCCGCCCAGGTCGAGGCGGGCCGCCGGCTCGGCGGCCGCCTGCGCGCCGCGCGCGGCGAGCGGGATCTCACCGAGGTCGCCCGCGCGTCGGGGATCTCGCCCGAGACCCTGCGCAAGATCGAGTCGGGCCGGCTGCCCTCCCCCGCGTTCGGCACGGTCGTCGCCCTGGCCGAGACGCTCGCCATCCCCCTGGCCGAACTCGCCGAGGTCTACCGCGCCCCGGGCGCCGTCGCCGAATCCGCCTGAGACGACCGCGGTTCGGCCCGCTACCGGTCCTCGCTGATGCGGGTCAGGCCGGCGGGGTCGCGCTCGGTGTCATAGGCCAGGCTCACGTCGTGCACGATCTCCCCGCGGGTGACGAGCACCTGGCTGGCGGCGGGCGGATACCCCCTGGCCACGACCGTGTAGCTGCCCTCGGGCAGGTCCGGCACCGTGTACCGGCCGTATTCGTCGGTGCGGACGCTGGCGGCCTGGTCGCCGCCCGCGTCGAGCACCGTGATCTGCGCGTCGGGCACCGGTCGGTCGCCCTCGGCCAGGGCCGACCCGATCAGCATCGCCAGCGGCTCCAGGTCGAGGTCCTGCCGCAGCGATCCCGTGCCGGGCACCGTGAGGGTGACCGCGGCGGGCCGCATGTGATCGGCCACCGCCACCAGGGTGTAGATCCCGCTGACGACGTCGCGGCACACATAGGTGCCGTCCGCGCCGGTGATCGCGGCGCCGACCACGTCGCCCGCGGTATCGGTCAGCGTGACCGTCGCCCCGGTGAGCGGCTCCCCGCGCCGCGCCGAACGCACCACCCCCGACAGCTCGCCTGCGCCGGTCAGGGTGAGGTCGACCGATTGCGCGCGCTCCCCCATCACCACGCTCACCGCCTCGGGCTGATGGCCCGTCGCGGCGGCGATCAGCACGAAGGTCCCTTGCTCGGGCACCTCGATGGCGTAGGCGCCCGAGGCGTCGCCCGAGGACCGGCCCACCTGGTGACCGTGCTGGTCGATGAGGGTGAGCGTGGCGCCGGCGACCGGGCGCCCGTCCTCGCGGCGCAGCAGGCCCGCGATGACCCGGCCGTGCGCGGCGACGGGGCGATGGTGCCCGATCATCTCCTCGGCGTCGTGGACACTCACGTCCTTCAGCGACGCCTCCCCGGGCGCCGGATCGTCCTGGAGCGGGATCTCCTTCATGAACAGCAGGATGGCCGCGGCGGCCAGGGAGATGACCGCGGCGACCAGGAACACCCCGTGCACCGCGTCGGTGAACCCGACCAGCACCGGCACCCGGATCGCGTCGGGCAGCGCGGCCATGCCGCTGGTGTTGCGCTGCAACTCCGCGAGGGCGGTGGCGTCGAAACCCGCGGGCAGGACGCCGCCGAACGCGGCGAGGATCTTGTCCGGGAGCAGGTTGAACAGGATCGTGAGGAACACCGCGACGCCCAGGGTCCCGCCGAGCTGACGGAAGAAGGTCGCCGACGCGGTGGAGACGCCCATGTCGGCCCGGGGCACGGCGTTCTGCGCGGCGATCACCAGGGTCTGCATGCAGGCGCCGAGACCCGCGCCGATGACCGCCGAGCAGACCAGGGGCTGCCACAGCGGCCCGTCCCAGGTGACGCGGGCGAACAGCACCGAACCGGCGGCCAGGACGACGCACCCCAGCACCGGCATCATCTTGTAGCGGCCGGTGAACTTGGTGACCAGCCCGGTCAGCTGGGCGCCGATCATGATGCCGAGCACCAGCGGCAGCATCAGCAGGCCCGCCTCGGTGGGTGAGTAGCCGCGCACGATCTGCAGGTACAGCGGCACCATGGTGATCGCGCCGAACATCGCGACGCCCACCAGGAATCCGCCGAGGATGGACACGCTGAACGTGCGAGAACGGAACAGCCGCAAGGGGATCAGGGCCGCGTCCTTCATGAGCAGCTCGACCAGCAGGAACAGCAGCAGACCGCAGGCGGCGATGCCGTAACAGACCAGCGCCTCGCGCGACCGCCAGCCCCAGGCGCGGCCCTGCTCGGCCACCAGCAGCGCGGGGATCACCGCGACCATGAGCGCGACCGCGCCGGGCCAGTCGATGCGCATGCGCACCCGAGGTCGCGGCAGATTCAGCACCCGGCCGACGACCAGGAAGGCCAGGACACCGACGGGCACGTTCACCAGGAACACCCACCGCCACCCCTCGATCCCGCCGAGGGTGTCGTAGTCGGACAGGACGCCGCCGATCACCGGCCCGATAACGGTGGCGATGCCGAACACCATGAGGAAATAGCCCTGGTAGCGCACCCGCTCGCGGGTCGGCACGATGTCACCGACGATGGTGAAGGCCAGCGACATCAGCCCGCCCGCGCCCAGCCCCTGGAAGGCGCGGAAGGCGGCCAGCTGATACATCGAAGTGGCGAAACAGCAGGCGGCCGAACCGATCACGAACAGCGCGATGGACACCAGGTAGAAGGGCTTGCGTCCGTAGATGTCGGCGAGCTTGCCGTAGAGCGGGGTGCTGACCGTGGCGGTGATGAGATAGGCCGTCGTGGCCCAGGCCTGTTCGTCGAAACCGTCGAGGCTGTTGGCGATGCGCACGATCGCCACGCTGACGATGTTCTGGTCGAGCGCGGCCAGGAACACCCCGAGCAGCAGGCCCGACAGCACGGTGAGGATCTGCCGGTGCGACAGCGGAACCCCGGTGTCCTCCGGCGGGGCCGGAGGCGTGGCGACGACAGCGGTTTCGGTCATGAGGAGAACGCCCTGACTCTGATCGCAAGCTTTGACGACGGTGCCGATCGACGGGCCGACTACCCCACGGGCCCGCATCCCGCGCCGTGCAGCCGGGCTGCGCGCGGGGGAACATCTTCGAGAGCTGTTCGCAGAGCTTACAACCGGCCGCCGACACGTCGTCAGGCAGGCACGCCCGCGGCCGCGCCGAGCCGGTCGGCCAGCGCCGTCAGCGCCGGCGAGCAACCGCTGCCGACCAGCACCGATGCCAGCGCGTCGGCCCGGGTGTCACCCCGGTTGACAATGACCACCGGGGTGCCGGCGCGGGCGGCGCGGCGGACGAACCGCAGGCCGGACATGACCGTGAGCGAGGAGCCCGCCACGAGCAGCGCGCCCGCGCCGTCGACGAGGTCGAAGGCGGCGTCGACCCGCGCGCGGGGGACGTTCTCCCCGAAGTAGACGATGTCGGGTTTGAGCAGGCCGCCGCAGCGGTCGCAGTCGACCATGCGGAAGTGGTCGGTGTCGGCGATCACGGCGTCGGCGTCGGGGGCGACCTCGATGCCGGAGGCCGTGGCCGAATCGGCGAAGCCCGGGTTGGCCGCCTCGAGGCGTTGCGCCAGCCGCATCCGGGACACGAGCGCGTCGCAGGCCAGGCAGCGGACCCGGGCGTAGCTGCCGTGCAGATCGATCACCCGCCTGCTCCCCGCCTTGGTGTGCAGCAGGTCGACGTTCTGGGTGATCACCCCGGTGACGACACCCGCCCGCTCCAGCCGGGCCAGCGCCCGGTGCCCGGCGTTGGGACGCGCCGCGTCCATCCGCCGCCACCCGATGTGGTTGCGCGCCCAGTACCGCTGCCGGAACACCGGGTCGCCGACGAACTGCTGATAGGTCATCGGCGTGCGCGGCGGCGAGCCGGGCCCGCGATAGTCGGGGATCCCGCTGTCGGTCGACAGCCCGGCCCCGGTCAACGCCACGATCGACCGCCCGGCCAGCGCCGCGACGGCGCGGTCGAGCGGGGCGGGATCGGGCAGCTCGGCGGACACGGAGTCCACTGTAGGCCCGGCGCCCGGGTCGGGGCGGCGCGTGGACGTCAGGAGCGCTGGGCGGCCCACTGCGCGGTGCCCCGCTTCGGGATGTACTCGTCGATGGCCGCGCCGCTGATCTGCCTGCGCTCGTTGGCCAGCGCGGAGACGGTGCAGACGGCGAAGGAGCCCTCGGCGTCGTAGAGGACCGCGGTGCCCGCGGCGATCCCGTCGAAGCTGAGATGGCTCTCGGCCTCGATGCCCATCTCCAGGCCGAGCGGGAGACGGGCGAAGTTGATCGAGACGTCGGTGTTGATGAAGCCGATGCCCTCGGTGCCCCAGTTGGTGACGAGGCTGGTCTGCTCGCCCGCCATGGCGGCGTAGCCGAAGGGCGTGCCCGGCTCCCCGGCGACGACCGGGATGTTGCGGACCCACTTGCGCTTGCGGGAGTCGTTCTGGTGCCGGGTCATCTCGATCGACCAGCCGGTGTCGTGGGCGTCGCTGTCGAACAGGTGCACCGTCGACCCGGCCGCGGCCAGGACCTCGGCGGGTGGCAGCGGCGGGCGACGGTCCGCGCGCCAGACGGCGCCGGGCGGCTGGGTGGAGCGCCTGTGCAGCAGGGCCTGGGCGCGGGCCACGACGCGCCCGTCCGCCCGCAGCACCGCCTGGGCCGAGCGCACGCGGTTGCCGTCGCGGATCAGTTCGCTGTCGACGGTCAGCGGGGCCGCGGGCACCGGCTGGTGCAGGTCGACGGTGAACCGGGCGGGCGCGAACCCGTCGGCGCAGTACCGGTGCTCGACCTCCCTGGCCAGCAGCCCGCACACCGGCGGCCCCGACAGGGTGCGCTTCGCCCACAGGCTCAGCGACCACGGGGTCGGTGTGTACACCTCACCCGCGCGGGTGAAGTAGGAGGGTTCCGGAGTGCCGACGCTCATGACCGTCACGGTAGAACACGTATCAGGGTTCCCGCTCACGCGCCCTCGCCGTCCACGGCGACGCCGTAGCGGCGGGCCAGCTCGGCCAGGCCCGTCTCGTAGCCCTGTCCGACGGCGCGCAGCCGCCAGGTCTGCCCGCGCAGGTACATCTCGCACAGGATCAGGGTCCGTTCGGCGGTGGCCGCGTCCAGGGTGGCGCGCAGGACGGGCGCGGCCTCGGGACCGGGCGCCACCTCGAGCTCGACGGCGCCGACCTCGCCGAAGGTGGTCCCCGGGCCGTCCAGCGCCGCGGCGATCACCACCCGGCGGCAGCCCGCGGGCAGGTCGTCGAGGGCGAGGTCGATCGTCTGCTCGCCCGGCCCGTCGGCGCACAGGCGCGCCCCGGCGGTCGCGGGCTGGTTGTAGAAGACGAAATCGTCACTGTGGCGCACCTTCTCGTCCGCGCCGACGGCGAACGCGACCAGGTCGACCGCGACGGTGACGGTGTCGCTCCAGGCCGCCCGCACCGCCCAGAATCGTTCCTCGCCGGCGCCGGGGAGGTCGACCACCTGCCCCCGCGACAGCTCCCGCGCCGTAGTCGCGAGCCCGGCGGCGCCGCCCGGCGGCGCACCCGCCGCGTCAGCGCGAACCGGGTCGGTGCCAGGTATGCCCGTCACCGACGGCCCACGGGCGTCCCCGCCGGACTCGCACGACCGTTGCCCCGGTCCGTCGGCGATCGGCGGGCCGAAACCAGCGGCGGCCGCCTGCCCGCCCGGCGGTACGGCCCGTGCCCGCGCACACGGCGCGGCGCGCGGGTCCTCGGCGACTGCGACGTCTGCGGCGGGCGCGTGCCCCGGCGGCACCGGCGCCGTGGACCCGACCGCGTCGCGTCCCCCGTCGACATCGCCCGTGATCACACCGGACCCGGACCCGGCCGTCGCGGTCGAGTCGGATCCGTCGCGGGCGCGCGATGCCGTCCCCGCGGTGTCGGCGGCCGGACCGGCGTCCTCGCCGAGGAGGTCCGGTCCGTGGACGGGCAGGCCGAGTGCGCGGGCGCGGGCGACCCGGCGGTCGGTCCCGCCGCCGGGGAGGACGAGGACGTCGGTGACGCGGGCGGACAGGTTGACGGCCGGCGCGCCGCCCAGGGCGGTGACGCGGGCGCGGGCCGCGGCGGCGCGCGCGTGGTCGGCGCCGAGGACGAGGACGCGGCGGCCGTGGAGCGGGCCGCCGCGCGCGGACGCCGGATCGGCGGTGGCGGCAGCGGGTCTCGGCGGGCGGGCGCGGGACGGGATCGCCGCGGTGGGTCCGTCGGCGGGCTTGCCCTCGCGGATGCCGGGCAGCAGGCGCAGGAACTCCGGCTCCGACAGCACGGGCGTGGCGTACTCGCGGGCCGCGCGTGCCTTGGCGCTGCCCGAGGCGGGGTCGTTGGTGACGAGCAGGCTCGTTCGCCTGCTCACCGTGCCGGTGACGTCGAGCCCCGCGTCCTCGGCGCGGCCGATCAGCTCGGGCCGCTCGGTCGCCGTGTCGCCGGTGATCACGACCTTCATGCCCTGGATCAGCCCGTCGCCGGGGACGTAGCGACCCGGCCAGGCGTAGGGGCACCCGGGCTTGGGGGTGCGACGCCCGGCGGGCCATCGGCCGGCCGGCGCCGAGCGCTCCCGCGCGATGTCGGCCGGGTCGCAGGTGAGCACCGGCGGGGTGATGCCGAGGCGCGCGGCGTCGGCGACCAGCGCGCGCAGGACCCCGGCCAGTACCCGGGTGTCGTCGAGCGCGTCGTGTGCTTTCGTCTGGGGCACACCGTAATAGGCCGCGAGGCCGCCCAGGGTGCGATCCCGGGCGGGCGGTGCGACACGCCGCGCCAGGGCCAGGGTGCACAGGCGCTCCCGCACGGGCAGCGCGGCCCCGGTGCGGCCGAACTCCCCCGCCAGGAAACCGTAGTCGAAGCGGGCGTTGTGGGCGACCAGGACCCGCCCGTCCAGCAGTTCGGCCAGGCGGTCCCGGATCGCGCCGAACTGCGGTGCGCCCCGCAGGATCTCGCGGGTCAGGCCGTGGATGTGCACCGGGCCCGGATCGCAACCGGGATCGAGGAGGGTGTGGAATTCCCCGGTCACCCGCCCCGCGGCGTCCAGGGTCAGCGCCGCGACCGACAGCACCCGGTCCCGTTCGGCCGACACACCGGAGGTCTCCACGTCCACCACGGTGTACGCGCCGAAGCCGGCCGCGCCCGGGTCCACCGAATTCCGTTGCACGAGCATCGCATCGGTGCGCGCGCCGAAGATGTTGCATCCTGGCGCGTACCCCCGATTAACACCGGCTTCACCGATCGAAACGGCCCCGATATGTCCGGTCCCTATAGATGGGTGAGGACCACACCACCCGTCCCTTCGCAGCCAGGAGCCGGATCATGATCCGCACCACCGAGCACCCCCTACCCACGACCGCCCTGCCCGCGCTACCCGGGTGCAGTTCCCCCGCGCGGTACGTCCGGGAGTACCGCACCCGCCACGGCCTGCCCGCCCGGCACGATCCCGGCACCGGGCACATCACCATGCGCGCCCGGCAGGTCGTCGGCGTCATGGTGCCCGCCGCGCTGGGCGGCCGCGTGCGCGACGCGCTCGCGGAAGCGGGCGCGGTGGGCGGCCCGATCGTGCATCATCCCCGCTCGCAGACCTGGACGCTGCTCGCCGACCGCGACGGCGCGGCGACGGCCAGCGCACGGCTGTGGCACGGGCGGGTGTTCGTCATCGCCGCGAACGCGCTGATCGGGTTGCCGAGCCCGGTGACGCTGCCGGACCACGCCGCCTATCGCGAGTGGATCGCCGTGCCGCACGAGCGCGCCCGGCCCGCCCTGTCGACGGTGACCGAGGCGCTGCTCGCGCTCCTGCCGCCGGGACGCCCCCGCGCCTGACCGGTTCGGCCAGCGCGCGGTTCAGGGTCGGGCGAAGCTCGCCCACGCGCGCACCACGACCGCGCCGTCGGCGTCCACCGCCGTCAGGGTGACGTCGACGCGCGGCTCCCCGTCCTGGACGTAGCGCTGGGTGACGTAGCCGCTGCACACCAGCGCGCCGCCCGCGGTCCGGGGGCCCGCCAGGCGCGTGCGGAACCGGCGGATGTTCTCGGCGCCGAGCCAGCCGGTCGCGTAGGTGGCCAGGAGCGCGGCGGGGTCCGCGTCGGGCGGCGCCGGTTCGCCCGCGACCAGGTCGGGCGACGCCCAGGATTCGGCGACGAGGCCACCGGTCCGGTCGAAGTACCGGGTCAGGGACCCGTCGGCGCCGGTGGCCACCGCGGTGAGGCGGTCGCCCGCGCGGGGCGGGACGCCGAAGAAGCGATGATCGGTCTCGCGCCGCTCCCCCGCGCCGCCCGCGGGCAGGAAGGTCGGCGGCACGACCGGGCGCTCGCCGCGGTAGGCCGGATCGGTCGCGCGGGCCGCCGCCGCGTACGCCCGGATGGCCTCGGTGTCCAGTTCGACCCGGGTCGGCTGCCCGACCCGCGCCATCAGCGCGACCTCGCTCACGACTGCTCCTCTCGTCCCTGCGTGTGCGGCCACGCTAGAACCGCGCGCGCACCTGTGACGGGCACCTCTCCCGCTCATCGGGACAGCGCGCGCCGCCGCGGAAAACATGTCCGCTGACCGGGACACCACCGTCGCGGCGGACCCCGCGCGGCCGCACCATCGGCGGCACCAGATTCCCCACTCCGCTGACGAACATGGAGGTTTCGATGCCGGAGAATCCGCCGAACGGCCGCACCCTGTCCGCCGACCCCGAGTACCGGCAGATCGAAGCCGCCGCGGCGCCGACCCGGTTCGCCCGCGGCTGGCACTGCCTCGGTCTGCTGAAGACCTTCCAGGACGGAAAGCCGCACGAGGTCAAGGCCTTCGGCACCACCCTGGTCGTCTTCCGGTCCGAGACCGACGGCGCCCTGCACGTCCTGGACGGCTTCTGCAGGCACATGGGCGGCAACCTCGCCCAGGGCACGGTCAAGGGCGACTCCATCGCCTGCCCCTTCCACGACTGGCGCTGGGGCGGCAACGGCAAGTGCACGGCCATCCCGTACGCGCGCCGGGTCCCGCCGCTGGCCCGGACCCGCTCCTGGCCGACGCTGGAGCGCAACGGCCAGCTCTTCGTCTGGAACGACCCGCAGGGCAGCAAGCCGACCGAGGCCGTGACCATCCCCGAGATCGAGGGCTACGGCAGCGACGAGTGGACCGGGTGGACCTGGAACTCGATGCTCATCGAGGGCTCGCACTGCCGCGAGATCGTCGACAACGTCGTCGACATGGCGCACTTCTTCTACGTGCACTACTCGTTCCCCCGGTATTTCAAGAACGTCTTCGAGGGTCACGTCGCGACCCAGTACATGCGCTCGACCCCGCGCGGCGACATCAACGTCGGCACCAGCTACGACGACCCGAATTCGATGCTGCGTTCGGACGCGTCCTATTTCGGCCCGTCCTACATGATCGACAAGCTGTGGAGCGAGGCCAACGGCATGACGATCGAGACGGTGCTCATCAACTGCCACTACCCGGTCACCGACAACTCCTTCGTGCTGCAGTACGGCGCCATGGTGAAGAAGCCGCAGGGCATGTCCGACGCCGACGCCGAGGCCATGGCCGCCCAGTTCGCGCGCGGCGTCGAGGTCGGCTTCGAGCAGGACGTGCACATCTGGAAGAACAAGGCGCCCATCGACAATCCGCTGCTGTCGGAGGAGGACGGGCCGGTCTACCAGCTGCGCCGCTGGTACAAGCAGTTCTACGTCGACGTCGAGGACGTCACAGAGGACATGACCAAGCGCTTCGAGTTCGAGATCGACACCGAGCGCGCGGTGCACAGCTGGGAGGCCGAGGTGGCCGACAACATCGCCCGCGGCGCCGTCATCGACACCACCGTCTGACCCCCCTTCCGAGAAGAGAAGACATCACCATGACCACCGTTCTCGACAACATCATGGCCATCGCCGAGCGGCTGCGCGACCAGGGCCCGGAGGCCGAGCGGCTCGGCAAGCTGCCCGACGCCACCGCCAAGATGCTCAAGGCCGCGGGCCCGATCCGGCTGCTGCAGCCGAAGAAGTACGGCGGCTACGAGGCGCACCCGCGCGAATTCGCCGAGACCGTGATGGCCGCGGCCTCCCTGGATCCGGCCACCGGCTGGGTCTGCGGCATCGTGGGCGTGCACCCGTGGCAGCTGGCCTTCGCCGACCCGAAGGTCCAGGAGGAGGTGTGGGGCGCCGACAACGACACCTGGATGGCCTCCCCTTACGCGCCCACCGGCATCGCCCGCCCCGTCGAGGGCGGCTACATCTTCAACGGCCGCTGGCAGTTCAGCTCCGGCACCGACCACTGCGACTGGATCTTCCTCGGCGCGATGCTCGGCGACACCGAGGGCAACATGGCCCTGCCGCCGACCATGCTGCACATGATCCTGCCCCGCGCGGACTACACCATCGTCGAGGACTCCTGGAACGTGGTCGGCCTCAAGGGCACCGGGTCCAAGGACATCATCGTCGAGGATGCGTTCGTGCCGTCCTACCGGGTGATGAACGGCGATCACGTCATCGACGGCACCGCCCAGCGCGAGTACGGCGCCACCGAGACCCTGTACAAGATGCCGTGGTCGACGATGTTCCCGCTCGGCATCAGCTCCGCGGTGATCGGCATCGCCGAGGGCGCGCTGGCCGCGCACCTGGACTACCAGCGCGACCGGGTGGGCGCGCAGGGCACCGCGATCAAGGACGACCCCTACGTGCTGTTCGCCGTGGGCGAGGCGGCCGCCGACATCAACGCCGCCCGCCAGGAGATCCTGGCCAACGCCGACCGCGTCTTCGACATGGTCGACGCGGGCCGGGAGGTGTCCTTCGCCGAGCGGGCGGCGGTGCGGCGCACCCAGGTCCGCGCGGCCTGGCGCGCGGTGTCGGCGGTGGACGAGATCTTCGCCCGCTCCGGCGGCAACGCGCTGCGCATGGACAAGCCGCTGCAGCGGTTCTGGCGCGACGCGCACGCCGGCCTCAATCACGCCATCCACGTCCCGAGCACGGTGTTCCACGCCTCGGCGCTCAGTTCCCTCGGGATCGATCCGCCGCAGCACCTGCGCTCGATGATCTGACCCGGAATACCACGAAGGACACACGGACATGACCGACATCAAGAGCCTGGGTTACGTCAAGATCCAGACCACCGATCTCGAGCGCTGGCGCACCTTCGCCTTCGACGTGCTCGGCTTCGCCCAGGGCAGCGGCCCGGACGAGAACGCGCTGTACCTGCGCATGGACGAGCGCGCGGCCCGGCTCGTCGTGGTGCCCGGGGACACCGACGAGGTGGTCACCATCGGCTGGGAGGTCCGCGACCACGCCGCGCTGGCGCGGGTGCGCGAGGCCGTCACGGCGTCCGGCATCGCGGTCGAGGCGCTCTCGGTCGAGGAGGCCGACGCGCGCCGGGTCGAGGAGGTCATCACCTTCACCGACCCGACCGGCGCGACGCTGGAGATCTTCCACGGCCCGATCCTGGACCACAGCCCGGTGGTGACCCCGTTCGGCGCGCGGTTCGTCACCGGGGACCAGGGTCTCGGCCACGTCGTGCTGCCCACGATGGACCCGGGCGGCGCGTTCACCTTCTACACCGAGGTGCTCGGCTTCCTGCCCCGCGGCGCGTTCCGCATCCCGGCGCCGCCGGAGTTCGGGCCGGTGCGGATCCGGTTCCTCGGCGTCAACGAGCGCCACCACAGCCTGGCGCTGTGCCCGGCGCCGCACGGCGGCGCCCCCGGCCTGATCCACATCATGGTCGAGGTGGACACCCTCGACGCGGTCGGGCAGGCCCTCGACCGGGTCGGCAAGGACGGCTTCTCGCTGTCCTCGACGCTGGGCCGGCACACCAACGACAAGATGGTGTCGTTCTACGTGCGTGCCCCCGGCGGGTGGGACATCGAGTTCGGCACCGAGGGCATGCGGGTCGACGAGCGGTACTACACCGCCGAGGAGATCACCGCCGACAGCTACTGGGGCCACGACTGGTCCGGCAGCGAGCCGCTGGCGGCCATGTAGGGACCCCGACCCCACGGCGGCGAAGGCCCCGGATCGAGCAGACGCTCGGTCCGGGGCCTTCGCGCGTCATGCGATCGGGGCATTTGTGTGACACGGGCCACGAGAGATGGTATGAATAGGTATATGCCTAATCGAAATATGCGAGTGGGCATCGGGCTCCGAGATCGAAATGGAGAACTCATGGTCACGCAGGCCGAACCGACCACCCCGAGCGCGATCCTGGATCGCGCGTCCCTGCTGCTGGACGCGTTCGACGGTCCCGGCAGGCTCACCCTGGCCCAGATCGTCCGGCGCACCGGGCTGCCGCGCTCCTCGGCGCATCGCATGCTCGAACGCCTCGTGCAGCTGCGCTGGCTGCGCCGCGAGGGTCGTGACTACGAGCTCGGCATCCGGCTCATGGAGCTCGGCTCGCTCGCCGTGCACCAGGACCGGCTGCACCGCGCGGCGCTGCCGTTCCTGCACGAGCTGCACCGGGTGACCGGCTACGTCGTGCATCTGGCCGTCCTGGACGGACCCGACGTGGTCTACCTGGACAAGATCGGCGGCGACCTGGCCGCCGCCGTGCCGACCCGGGTCGGCGGGCGCAGGCCCGCGCAGTGCACGGCGGTCGGCAAGGCGATCCTGGCCTACGGCGACGAACGCCGCCTCGACGACCTCGTCACCGGCCAGGCCGCCGCGCGGACCCGCTACTCGATCAGCACCCGCGCCCAGCTCGACGCGGAACTGGCCAAGGTCCGCGCGCACGGCATCGCCGTGGAACGCGAGGAGTCCCTGGCCGGCATCGGCTGCCTGGCCGCCCCCATCGGCGACCTCGGCAAGACCCCGGTCGCGGCGGTGTCGGTCTGCGGCCCCGTCGACCGCATGGTCTTCGACCACCGCCTCAGCGCCCCCGTGCGCACCACCGCCCTCAACATCTGGCGCCACGTCGACGACGGCGGCGTCCGCGTCCACCCGACCCTCCAGCAGCACTCCCGCCCCCTCGGCGTCGGCCCGGGCGTCCGCGCCCACACCGAACTCCGGGGCGCGCGCACGGCCTGAGCGCAGGCCCGCCGAACGGATCTCGGCCGTCCCCACCGACGCGCGCAGGCCCGCCTGCGCGCGTCCCGCGCGCTCAGCTCAGGACGGGTTCACCTGTCGCGCAGTAGCTGTGGCAGACCCGATCGCGGACGACGCACTGCGGGAATTCCGGGTCGAACCAGCGGTCGACGAGACCCCAGTGGACGGGGTGGGCGAGGTACGGGCCGGTGAGGGCGGCGAGGTCGGCGAATTCCTGTTCCCACACGTGCGTCCACGGGCCGGCGCCGGAGGGCCGGGTGACCCGGCTCAGCTGCCAGGCGCGAAGGCCCGGGAGGTAGGCGGGCATGCGCAGCAGGTCGGCCTCGAAACCGGCGATCGTCTCCGGTGGTGTTCCCGGCGCGACCCGCAGCAGCAGGGTCCGGTAGACGGTGCCGGTGGCGCCCGGTGCGGCGTAACCGACACCGCCGCCGGTGTATTCGGCGCCGTCGGCCCGGGTGACGCCCGCCTCGTCGAGCACGCTCGCCATCGCCCGCGCGCAGGCCGTCCGGGCCGCCGGCTCGGGGAAGCGCAGGCGCAGCAGGACGTCGCCGCCGTTGCGGACGCCGGGCAGGGTCGGCGCGATCAGGATCCGGGACGCCCCCGCCGCCGCGGCGACCGGCCGCAGCCGCGCGCACAGCGCCTCGGCCGCCGCCGCCGTCGGCGAGGCCAGATGCAGCAGCCGCACGACCTCAGACATCGCACAGCCCGTCGACATCGTCGGCCGCGGCGGCGGTCTCGCGCGACCGCCGATCGACGAGACCGTCCACCTCGGACCACCAGGCCCGCACGGCCGGGTCGGGGCGCCCGCGCCAGGTCATCGCCCACCAACCCTGCGCGCCGTCGAGGACCCAGGTGGCGATCACGGTGTTGGCCGCGTCGGGCAGCCAGACCGGCGGGCTGACCACGATCCGGTCCAGCCGCATCCCGCGCGCGCGGGCTCCGGGCGCGTACCCCTCCAGATACGCGCGGACGAACTCCCGCGCGCGCCCCGGCCGGGTCACCACCGTGTCGATCACGTAGACCGCTGTGCTGTTCATGCGGCGACGGTAGGTGGGCCCGCTCCCCCGCGGCGCGCCGGTGACCACCCACCGGGAACCCCGTCCCCCGTGCGAGCCGCGCGGACGAGACCGCCCGGGGGCTGGCCCACACGGGACCGCCGGTGGCCCGCTGAGCGGGATCACCCGCTGTCACCGCGGCTCACCGGCCCCCTACCGTGTCGGCACCACCCGGCGCGACGGCCGGGGCCGACGTGCAGGAGAAGTCCGTGAGCGATCGCGTGTATCCGACGACGGGGCCGGGCGCGGTCCCGGACCCGCAGGTGGCGGCGCTGCTGGCCACGCTGGACGCGAGTTTCCCCGATGTCGCGGCGATGACGGGCGCGCAGGCGCGGGCGGCGATCCGGGCGCGGCGCGGGCCCCTGCGCCGCGAACCCGACATGGCGGCGGCCCGGGACCGCACGATCGACGGGCCGGGCGGCCCGCTGCCCGTGCGGATCTATCGTCCGCACCACGACGATCCGGTGCTGCCGGTGATCGTGTTCGCGCACGGCGGCGGTTTCGTCTTCTGCGACCTGGACAGCCACGACGAGTTCTGCCGCGCCATGGCCGCGGGCGTCGGCGCGATCGTCGTCTCCGTGGATTACCGCCTGGCGCCCGAACATCCGGCCCCGGCCGCGCACGAGGACTTCCTCGCCGCGGTGCGCTGGGCCACCGCCGCCGCGGGCGAACTCGGCGGCGATCCGGCCCGGGTCGCCGTCGCGGGTGACAGCGCGGGCGGCAACCTGGCCGCCACGGTGGCGATCGCGTTGCGCGACGGCGGCGGACCGGTCCCGGCCGCGCAGATCCTGTTCTATCCGGTCGTCGACGACGACTTCACCACCGAGTCCTACCGCCGTTTCGGCACCGGCCACTACAACACGACCTCGGCCATGCGCTGGTACTGGCGCCAGTACGCCCCGCACGGCACCGACGACGTGCGCCTGGTCCCGACGCGGGCCGCGTCGCTGGCGGGCCTGCCCGCCGCGGTCGTGATCACCGCCGAACTCGACCCGCCCTGCGCGTCCGGCGACGCCTACGCCGAACGGCTCGCCGCCGACGGGGTTCCCGTCTGGCACCGCCGCTACGACGGGCTGTTCCACGGGTTCCTCACCGTGCCGTCGCTGGACGCGACCGTCGCGGCCCGCGCCGAGATCTGGGCCGTGCTGCGCGAGGTGCTGTGCGGCACGGCCGCCCGCGCGGCGGCCGCGGGCTGATCAGCCCGCGACGTCGCGGTGGGCCTCCTCCTCCGCGACGCGCTGTTCGATCTCGCGCCAGCGGCCGGGGGTGGGGTGCGGGTAGTCGGTGCGGTCGTCGTGTTCGGCCTTGGCCAGCACGGCGGCCGCGTCGTCGATCTCGGAGATCAGTTCGAGGGCCAGATCGCGTTCGGCGGCGTAGTGCCGCTGCGCCCACTGCAACACGATCTGCGAATAGGCCCAGCCCGGTTCGGATTTCGCGGCCTCGGCGTCGATGGCGGCCCGCTGTTCGAGCGCGTCCACGTCGGCGATGTGGTCGCGCAGGATCTGCTTGAGCCGCTCGGGGGATCCGAGGTGACCGAACATGACGCGCACCAGCACGTGGTGCTTGAGCACCGACGGGTCGACCGGGGCCTCGTTCCACCACGTGGTCGCGGCGGCCCGGCCCGCGTCGGTGATCCGGTAGAGCCGCCGACCGCGCATGGCGTTGTCGCTGTCGAGGCGCGACACCGCGAAGCCGTGCTGCTCGAGCTTCTTCAGTTCGGCGTAGATCTGGCTGTAGGACGGCGTCCAGTAGATGTAGCGCAGACTCCAGTCCGCCCATTTCTTCAGGTCGTACCCGGAGACCTCTTCCTCGTAGGAGAGCATCGCCAATACCGCCCAGCTGGTCGGCGGCAGAGGGGGCACGCCGGGATCGTTATCGCTGGTCGCCACCGCAGCATCGTATCAACCGCCCAGGTCAGGAGTTTCCGCCCGACCGCTGACCGGGAGACGCGGCTTCCGCGGGCGGGGTCTCCGGCGGATGCTGCAGGTCAGCACGCACCGTTCGGGAGGACCTTCTATGAACCCAGACAACACCGTCGTCGCCGACCCGGCCGTCCCCGGCCCGGCCGACCTGCGCCGGGTGCTCGGCCACTTCGCGACCGGGGTGGCGATCATCGCCGCGCACGACGGCACCCGGCCGATCGGCTTCACCTGCCAGTCGGTGACCTCGGTGTCGCTGGACCCGCCGTATGTGTCGTTCTGCCCGGCCAAGACCTCGACCAGCTGGCCCCTGCTGCGCGCCTCGGAGCGGCTGTGCCTGAACATCCTCGCCGAGGACCAGCAGGAGCTGTGCCGTCGCTTCGCGGTCAGCGGGGGCGATAAGTTCGCCGGGGTCGGCTGGGCGCGCGCGGGCAACGGCGCGCCCGCGCTGCACGGGTCGCTGGCCCACATCGAGGCCACGGTCGAGCTCGAGCACGACGCCGGCGACCACACCCTGGTCCTGGCCCGCGTCACGGCCCTGCGCGCCGACCACACCGGAAGGCCGCTGCTGTTCTTCCGCGGCGGATTCGGCGGATTCGCGGGCTGAGCGCCCACGGGAGCGGGGGCCGTCCGGTGCGTACCGGACGGCCCCCGCTCCCGTCGCCTCAGAGTTCGAGGATGTCGAAACCCTTGTAGCCCGCGGCCGCGACCTCGGTGATGATCCGGCCGTAGACCCCGAAACCGCCGACGAACGGCATGAACACCCGCGGCCTGCCCGCGATGTTGGCCCCCAGGTACCACGAATTCGCCTGCGTCATCAGGGTTCCCTCGGCGCGTTCGGCGCACTCGCGCACCCAGTCCTCGACCGCGTCGGCGCGCGACGGGATCGTCCCACTTGCCGCGCGCGAACTCCATCCACACGTAGGAGTGGGCCGAATCCTGTTTGCGGTAGAGCAGATTCGACTTCATCGTGCGTTCCTCGCCCGCGAACGGGTTGAGCCTGCGCGGCTCGATCCGCCCGTCGAGCACGAACGGGAACA
>NZ_BAGK01000134.1 GCF_000308795.1 Nocardia thailandica NBRC 100428
GGGCACGCCGAGGAGCGCGACGCCGACCTCCGCGCCGTCCGCCAGGCGCTGGCGCGCTGGGAGTCCGCCGCCGCCGACCGCACCCGTGCCGAACGCCTCGCCGAGCGGGCACGCGAACTGCGCGACGCGGCCGCCGCCGAGGTCGCCCACGCCGAGGCCGCGGTCGCGGTGGTGCGCGCCGAGTCGGCCGCCGCGCTGCGCGCCTGGTGGGGCGAACACGCGTCGGTCTTCGCCGCGGTGGGCGCGGGCCTGCCCGAGGCGCTGGAGGACGCGCTGTCCGGCACGGGCACCGAGGACGCCCCCACCCCCGCCGAGATCCTCGCCGAACGCTGCGAGCCGCTCCAGGACGCCGTCCGCACGCGGCGTCAGGACGCCAAGTCGCGTGCGGCGCAAGCCGATTCCCTGCATCGAAGCCTGCTGGCCGAGCGCGATCGGGTCGCCGCCCAGCACGACGACGCTCCCCCGCCCCGCCCGGCCGCCGTCGGCGCGGGCACCCCCGGCGCGCCGCTGTGGCGGGTGGTCCGCTTCGCGCGCGACGTCGCGCCCGCCGAGGCCGCGGGCCTGGAGGCGGCGCTCGACGCCGCCGGGCTGCTCGACGCCTGGGTGACCACGGACGGTCGCGCCGCGGCCGCCGCGCCGGGCACGGTCGCCGGGCGGTTCCTGTCCCCGCTGCCCGAGGCGGACCGGCCCGCGGGCCCCACGCTGGCCGATGCGCTGGTGCCGGAGGAGAACTCGGACGATCTCGGGGTGCCCGGTTCCGTCGTGGCGGCGGTCCTGGCGTCGATCCGGCTGGTGCCCGCCGGGTCCGGCGACGACCCGGCGTTCGCGGCCGGTGGCATCGCGGTCGACGCGGGCGGCGCGTTCGCGCACGGCCTCCTCACCGGCCGCCACGGCAAGGCGCAGGCCGAGTTCATCGGTGCGACGGCCCGGCAGCGGCGCCGGGAGGCGCGCCTGGCCGAGCTGGCCGCCGAGATCGCGGCGGCCGAGGCGGCGGCGACCGAGGCCCTCGACGACGAGCGGGCCGCGGCCGCCGACCTGGCCACCCTGTCCGCCGCGGTCAAGGCGCTCCCGCGACCGGCGGCGGTGCTGACGGCCCTGCGCGCGGTGGCCGAGACCGCGGGCATGCTGCGGTCGCGGACCGAGGCCGTCGCGCAGGCGGAGTCCGAACTCGACAGGGCGGTCGCCGAGGCCGGGGCGGCGGAGAAGAAGCTGCGCGCCGCGGCCACCACGCACCGCGTGCCGAGGGAGGCGCGGGCGCTGGACGCGCTCGCCGCGGCGGTCCGGCACTTCGAGAACAGCGGCACCGCCCTGCTGCGGCTGCGCGCCGACCTCGACCGGGAGTCCGAGCGCGAGCGCGAGGGCGCCGACCGGCACGCCGAGGCGCGGGCGCTGGCCGAGGCGTTCGCCGAGGAGGCCGAGGCGGCCCGGCACGGATACACCGAACAGCTGCGCAAGCTCGAAACCCTGCGCGAGGCCCTCGGGGCGAGCTCGGCCGACATCGACGCCCAGCTCGAGGCGGCCCGGCTGCGGATCGAGGAGGCCAGGGCCGGTCAGCGCGCCGCCCGCAAGGCCGCCAATGCCGCCATCGAGGCGGTCGGCGACGCCGAGGCCGCCTACCGCACCGCCCACGAGTCCCTCGCCACGGCGCTGGGCGAGCTGCTCGCCGAGGTACGCGGCCTGGCCCCCTACGCGCGCCCGGACCTGCTGAGCCTGCTGGGCGCCCCGGTCACCCATCGCTGGCCCGACAGCGACGCCGCGTGGTCGACCGCCGAGCAGGTGCAGTACCGGATCGTCGCGGCGGGCCCGCACGCCGAACCCGAGGTGCTGCCCGCCGAGGTCGCCGCGCTGCTGCGCGACCTCACCGCCGCCACCGCCTCGGTCAAGGCCACCGAGGCGGGCCGCAAGTCGACCCGCAGCGCGGTCACCACCGCACTGCAGGAGTTCGACGCCGCCCTGACCGCCTCGGGGCGCGACTACCGGCTGCACTGGGACGCCGCCGACGGGCTGACCGTGGTCGCGGTCCACGACGAGCACGGGGAGGCCGCCCTCGCCGATTTCGCCGACCGCGTCTCCGGGGCGCGCCGCGATCAGGAGTCGCTGCTCACCGACGCCGAACGGCGGATCCTCGAGGACGCCCTGCTGACCGGCCTGGCCCAGCAGATCCACGAACGCACCACCGACGCCCGCGAACTCATCGCGCGGATGGGCGCGGAGATGAAGCAGCGGCGGATGTCCTCGGGCAACACCATCGGCGTGCACTGGGTGCTGGCCGACGGCCTGTCCGACGCCGCGCGGGCCATGTGCAAGCTGCTCGACCGCGACGCCGCGAGCCTGGGCGCCGACGAACTCGCCGGTATCCGCGCGCATTTCGCGGCCGAGATCCGCGCGGCCCGCGCCGCGCACCCCGAGCGCTCCTACCCCGAGATCCTGGCCGCCACCCTGGACTACCGGACCTGGCGGGTGTTCTCGTTCACCCTGCTCTCCGCCGACGGCACCGAGGACAAGCTGACCGTGGCCCGGCACTCGGCCCTGTCCGGCGGCGAGCAGTCGGTGTCGCTGCACCTGCCGCTGTTCGCCGCCGCCCACGTCATGCTCGACTCGGCCGACCCGCAGGCGCCGCGCCTGCTCGCGCTGGACGAGGCGTTCGCCGGGGTCGACGACAACGGCCGCAGCGAACTGCTCGGGCTGAGCGTGCAATTCGACCTCGACCTGTTCATGACCGGGTACGACCTGTGGATCACCTATCCGCACGTGCCCGGCTGCGCGCACTACGACCTGGCGCACTCCACCGCCGAGAACACCGTCAGCGCCACGCTGCTGGTGTGGGACAGCGGCGAGCTGCTGGCCGAACACGACGGCGGCGACCTGACCACGGCCCTCGGCTCGCCCGACCGCAGGCGGGTGCCGCACGCCATCGAGGGCGGGCTCGCGCTCGACGGAATGCCGGGCGAACCGGCGCCGGTGGGCTGACCGGACGGTTTGTTCGCAAACCGGTCTTGACGATTCCGGGTGTGCGACACGGTGATCGCGGGGAGATTTCCGTGCGATAACCAGGCACGTGCCCGATCTGTCCGGATCGGGCACGCAGAATACCCGCGCGTAGTTTCAGAGGATTTCCGTACTCCAAATCCCTTGGGGGGCTAGGGTTCGGTGCAGCGCGCGCCCGGCAACCGGCCGGTCGCCGCCGTCATCGGCACCGAAGTGCCACGCAGGCACCACATTCCAGGGGACTCGTCGTGAACGCTGCCTACGCCCGGCAACCGGTGTCGCCGCCGGCGTGCTGAATTCCGCGCGGACATATTCCAGCCGGGAGTACGGAGAATGCCGGGCATATTCGCCGGAAACGGGAAATGGTCGTTGCCGGCCCGATTCCGGTGGTTCGCCGGCGCGGGTTACCGGGCCGTTCCGTCCCTATCCGTTTCACGACCGCGGGAACCGACGATCATGACGATGGCGCATTCCACCGATATCACCCGGGAGGTGGTCGGATTCCTCGCCGGCTCCTGCGCGGGCAGGCACACCGGCGTCCTGCGGGTGACGGGTGAGCCCGGCGGGGAGTTCCATCTGCGCGCCGGGCGGATCGTGGCGGTGCGCACCCCCGGCGCGCCCGGCGTCGCCGACCTGCTCGACGCGCTCGACGCCGCGCCGGGGGCGGCGCGGCTGCGGCTGCTGCACATGAGCGCCGCCGTCGACGGGGCGTTCGCCGTCGCGGCGGGCTGGATCGACGAATGCCGGTGGTACGACGGCGCGCCCGGCCCCGGCGACCCCGACGGCTTCGAACCGGAGTGGCTGCTCGGCGAGGCCCGGCGGCGCCTGCAGGCGCTGATGCAGGCGGGGATGTCGCCGCACCGCAACGTGCTGACCCTGACCGCGGCCGGGGAACGGCTCCTGCGCGATCGCGCCGACGACCCGCGCGCGGCGCTGCTCGCCCGGGTGGACGGCGCGCGCAGCTGCCGCGACCTCGCCTTCGCCCTCGGCCGCAGCGTCTACGCAGTCTCGGTGGAGGTCGCGCGGATGCTCGGCGACGGACTGCTCGCCGTGCGCGCCCAGCACGCGACCGTCCGCGAGGCGCACCCGCGCGCCGGCACGGTCGCGCCCGGCCTGCCGCGCCGCCGCCGCGGCGCGAGCGGCATCAACGACACCCTGCGGCCGCGTCCCCCGCTGGCCGCCGACCCGGCATCCGCCGGCCCGAACCGTCCGCCCGACCGGCGGACCGACGAAAGGACCCCATGAACCATCCCGTGAACGCCGCCCCCACCACGATGACCGACCGGATCAACGCGTTGATCAAGTCGCTGCGGACCGAGGTGCCCGAATGCCTGGCCGCCGGCGCGATCGACATGTCGACCGGCATGCTGCTGGCGGTGGAGACGGTCGACAACCATCCGCAGGAGGTACTCGACCTGCTCGCCGCGGCCACCCTCGAGCTGTTCCAGGGCCGCAACGTGGTGATGATCGAGGACATCTGGAAGGAACGCCGCGGCGTCCGCAGCGACCAGCACTACTTCCAGGAGATCCTGGTCAACTCCGACAACCTCACCCACCTGTTCCTGCGCGCGCAGAGCCGGGACGACGTCGTCGTGGTCGTGGTCTGCCGCAAGTCGGTGAACGTCGGCATGCTCTTCGCCCAGTCCCGCCGCGTGCTCAAGGAGGCGGGCAGTCTGTGACGAGCGGGCCGGCCGGTCAGCGCTGACTGGCGTCGGGAACGCGGGGCGGGCACGGGGTGCCCGGGGTGGTGACCAGCTCGAAATGCCACCACTCGTTGTCGAAGGTGCGGCACAGGCCCCAGCGGTTGCCGTTGGCCTCGAGCCAGGCGGCACCTACCTGGGGGCCGACGTCGACCGCGTGCCCGGACACGTGGGTGGACTCCTGCGGCGGCAGCACCCAGCGGCGGGCCTCCTCCGGGCTGCCGTAGGTGGCCAGTCCGTCCTGCCACAGCGCGTCCTGCTGCTCGGGGCTGCGGTACCCGGAGGTGATCGACAGCGGCACGCCTTCCGCGTGCGCCTGCCGTTCGGCCAGGGTGTAGGCCGCCGCCAGCTTCGGGTCGAGCCCCTCGGTCCCAGCCGCCGACCCGAGCTTCTCCAGCTGGTCGGGCGCCGCGTGCGCGGCCCCGGCCACCGGCAACACCACGGCCGCCGCGGCGGCGGCCACGGTCACCAGAACCCGATCGGCCACTCCGGCCCGCGCTGTCCACATGGACTCCGATCCTATCGGGGTCCGTCGCGGCCCCTTCCGCCCGCCGGGCGCGGCGCCGCGCGCCGGTGTGTCGGGGAGCCCGACGCGCGCTCCCCGCCTCGGCCGTGGTCGCGAACCCGGCCGTGCCGCCCGCCGCTTCGCCGCGGGCGGGGCTCAGCGGCTGATCTTGTCCGCGAGGCGGCGGCGGATGGCCGGCCATTCGCGGGCGAGGATCGAGTAGTAGGCCGAGTCGCGGGCCTCGCCGTCGGGGCCGGGGTAGTCGCCGCGCAGGATGCCGTCGAAATGGGCGCCGAGGGCCTCGATGGCCTTGCGGGAGGCGGTGTTGCGGACATCGGTGCGGAAGCGGACGCGGCGGACCGACCAGCGGTCGAAGGCGTGCTCGAGCATCAGCAGCTTCGCCTCGGAGTTCGCGCCGGTCCGCTGGGCGGAGTGGGCGAGCCAGGTGGAGCCGATCTCGACCGCGTCGGGGCCGCCGGAGCCGGTCTTGCCGCCGGGCCACGGCCAGGACTCGAGATGGAAGCGGGTGGAGCCGATGACCTCGCCGGTGTCGGCGCGGGAGATGACCAGGGGCAGCTGGCGGCCGTCGTCGTAGGCGTCGAGGGCCTCGGCGACCCAGCGGCCCATCGCCTCGGCGGTGTCGGGGACGTGCGCGTAGGTATAGCTCGACCTCGCCTCGGTGGCGGCCTCGGTCAGCGCCTCGACATCGCCCTCCGTCAGCACCCGCAGCTCCACGATGCGCCCGATCGAATGCACTACCCACCTCGACTTCGTGTCCGGTTTCCGCGTTCGCGGGCCAGCCTAGTCCGCGCCGCGGGCCCGGGCGCACGATCGGGCCGGGCCGGGATACGCGCCGGGCCCCGGCCGCGCGTGGCGCGGCCGGGGCCCGTTGTCGCCGGAGACGAACCGGTCAGACGCGTTCCTTGGACCGCGTGCGCACGCGCAGCGCGATCGGCTTGGAGGTCTCGGCGAAGAAGTCGTTGCCCTTGTCGTCGACGACGATGAACGCCGGGAAGTCCTCGACGTCGATCTTCCAGACCGCCTCCATGCCGAGTTCGGGGTACTCGAGCACCTCGACGTTCTTGATGCAGTCGAGCGCCAGCCGGGCGGCGGGCCCGCCGATGGAGCCCAGGTAGAAGCCGCCGTGGGTGTGGCACGCCTTGGTGACCTGCGCGGAGCGATTGCCCTTGGCCAGCATGATCATCGAGCCGCCCGCGGCCTGGAACTGGTCGACGTAGGAGTCCATGCGCCCCGCGGTGGTCGGGCCGAAGGAGCCCGAGGCGTAGCCCTCGGGGGTCTTGGCCGGGCCCGCGTAGTAGACGGCCATGTCGCGCAGGTACTGCGGCATGGGCTCGCCCGCGTCGAGGCGCTCCTTGATCTTGGCGTGGGCGATGTCGCGGGCCACGACCAGCGGGCCGGTCAGCGACAGGCGGGTCTTGACCGGGTACTTCGAGAGCTCGGCGCGGATCTCGTCCATCGGCCGGTTCAGGTCGATCTGCACCACGTCGCCGCCGAGGATCTCCTCGGTCTGTTCCGGAAGGTACTGCGCGGGTTCGGTTTCCAGCTGCTCGAGGAAGATGCCGTCCTTGGTGATCTTGGCCAGCGCCTGGCGGTCGGCCGAGCAGGACACCGCGATGGCGACCGGGCAGGACGCGCCGTGCCGGGGCAGGCGGACCACGCGCACGTCGTGGCAGAAGTACTTGCCGCCGAACTGCGCGCCGATACCGAACTCGCGGGTCAGCTGGAAGACCTCTTCCTCGAGCTCGAGGTCGCGGAAGGCGTGGCCGGTGATCGAGCCCTCGGTGGGCAGGTTGTCCAGGTAGTGCGCCGAGGCGTATTTGGCCGTCTTCAGGGCGAATTCGGCGCTGGTGCCGCCGATGACGACCGCGAGGTGGTAGGGCGGGCAGGCCGCGGTGCCCAGCGAGCGGATCTTCTCGTCGAGGAACTCGAGCATGCGCTCGGGGTTCAGGACGGCCTTGGTCTCCTGGTAGAGGAAGGACTTGTTGGCCGAGCCGCCGCCCTTGGCCATGAACAGGAACTTGTAGACCGGGTTGTCCGGGTCGCCGGGCTCGGCGTAGAGCTCGATCTGGGCGGGCAGGTTCGAGCCGGTGTTCTTCTCGTCCCACATGGTGATCGGGGCGAGCTGGGAGTAGCGCAGGTTCAGCGTGGAGTACGCGTCGAACACGCCCCGGCTGATGGCCTCGGCGTCGTTCGCGCCGGTCAGCACGCCCTCGCTCTTCTTGCCCATGACGATGGCGGTGCCGGTGTCCTGGCACATGGGCAGCACGCCGCCCGCGGAGATGTTGAGGTTCTTGAGCAGGTCGAGGGCGACGAAGCGGTCGTTGCCCGAGGCCTCGGGGTCGTCGATGATCTTGCGCAGCTGGGCCAGGTGGGCCGGGCGCAGGTAGTGGCTGATGTCGTGGATGGCGGTCTCGGTCAGCAGCCGCAGCGCCTCGGGCTCGACCTTCAGGAAGGTGCGGCCGTTCGCCTCGAAGGTGCTCACACCCTCGGTGGTGAGCAGGCGGTACGGGGTGTCGTCCGCGCCGATCGGGAGCAGATCGGAATAGCGGAACTCCGGCGCGGTCACAGCAGCGCACTCCTTCGGGGAGGTGGTCACAAGCATCAAAAGCGTATCGACCACCGCGAACCCGCCCCGGGTTAGGCAACCCTATCCACAGGGCAACCTGAAGGACAATCGAGGTTGCACGTTCAAGTCAACGGTGCTAGGCATCTGGGGGCGGTGTGGCGGGACGGCACCGCGCGACCCGATGCCGACACTGAACAGAATCCGGAGCGCGATCGTGAACGATCCTCAGTGGCTCGATGATGTCGAAATGCGCGCATGGCTCGGCTACGTCCGTACCCGCGACCTCATCGCCGCGGCGGTGGGCCGGGACGCGAGCCGCACCGCGGAGCTGAGCTACGTGGAGTACTCGGTGCTGGTCTACCTCGCCCAGGCGCCCGGCCACCGGCTGCCCTTCGCCGATCTCGCCGCCGCGCTGGAGTGGTCGCAGAGCAGGCTCTCCCACCAGATCACCCGCATGCAGAAGCGCGGACTGGTGCTGCGCGAGACCGTCAGCGACGACGCCCGCCGCACGGCCGCGCGGCTCACCCCGGCGGGCGCGCAGGTGCTGACCACCGCCGCGCCCGAACACATCCGCAGCGTGCGCAGGCACATGATCGACGTGCTCGACCGCGAGCAGCTGCATCATCTGGCCGACATCTACGACGTGCTCGTCGAACACCACCGCAGCAGCGGCCCCGACGCGCGCCGGTCGCGCGGCGGGACCGCGCCCGCGACCACGGCCTGACAGCGCCGTCAGGACCCGCCGCTGCCGGAGTGGTCGGTGCCACCGAGGCCGCCGCGCTGGACCGAGGTCGTGCCGCCGAGCGGACTGCCGGTCTTCGGCGCGGTCGGCCGCGAGGAGGTCGTGGCAGGCCGCGACGGGGTCACGCTCGTGCCCGGCCGGGTGGTGCTGGTGACCGCGGTCGTCGTCTTGACCGGGCGCGGCGTCTTGCCGGGGCCGCCGCACCCCGCGGTCACCAGCGCCACCGCCACCAGCGCGGGCAGCGTGCAGGACACGCTGCGCGACTTCATGATCCGGCCGTGCCGGCGTTCGCCGGACTCCCCACCCATCGTTGCTTCCCCTCCGCGTCGCCGCCGCACCGCACGGTGCGGAACCGGTCGATGCTAGCGGGACATCCCGGATCATGCGAACAAATCACACAATACGGACGTAGCGCGGGGAAACCGGCTGGGGCGCAGCGCCTCCCGGCGGGTCAGACGCCCAGCGCGCGCTCGAAACCGTCGGGGACGACCAGGTCCTCGCGGCCGAGCTCGGTGACCGAGGTCTTGCGCAGGCCGAGCAGCGCGGAATCCACGCCGCCGCGCAGGATGTCGAGCACATTCTCCACCCCGGCCTGCCCGTTGGCGGCCAGGCCCCACAGGTAGGCGCGGCCGATCATGACCGCGCGCGCACCGAGGGCGACGGCCTTGACCACGTCGCTGCCGCGGCGGATGCCGCCGTCGAGCACGACCTCGATCTGGTCGCCGACCGCCTCGGCGACCACCGGCAGCGCGCGGATCGCCGCGGGGGTGCCGTCGAGGTTGTTGCCGCCGTGGTTGGACACCGAGATCGCCCGCACGCCCGCGTCGACCGCGCGGCGGGCGTCGTCCACGCGCATGACGCCCTTGAGCATGACCGGGCCGTCCCACTGGTCGACGATCCAGGCCACGTCCGACCAGTCCGGCGCCGGGGTGCCCATCCACTCGCCGTAGGCGCCGAAGAAGCCGGGCGCCGCGGCGTCGCCGACGGCCATGTTGGGGGCGGTCAGGTCGGGGATGTGGCCCGAGCGGGCGTAGGTGGCCAGCCAGCGCGGGCGGGCCAGGGTCTGCGGGGCGAACTTCAGCATGGTGCGGAAGTCGAGCTTCTCGGGGATGACCGGGCTGCCCCAGTCGCGGCCGTGCGAGAAGGACCAGTCCAGGGTCAGGATGAGGCCGACCGCCCCCGCCCGCTTCGCCCGCTCCATGCGCGCGAGGATCTCGTCCTTGCCGCCGCACCAGTAGAGCTGGAAGAACGTCGCCGGGTTGGCGGCGATCACCTCTTCGATCGGCTTGGAGGCGAAGGAGCTCAGCCCCATGGCGATACCGCGCGCGGCGGCGGCGCGGGCGACGGCCACCTCGCCGTCGGGGTGCACGGCCTGCACGCCGGTGGGCGAGATCATCACCGGCATCGACAGCGACTGGCCGAGCACCGTGGTCGACTGGTCGCGCTCGCCGATCGGGCCCGCCACGTGCGGGGCGAAACCGAGCTCGGTGAAGGCGGCCTGATTGTCCTCGATGGTCTGGCCGCGCTCGGAGCCGGCGATGAGGGCGCCGTACACCGACTTGGGCAGCCGCTTGCGGGCGCGGCGCTGCGCCTCGGCGACGGTCTCGAACCAGGGATTCATCGAGCAGTTCCTTCCTCGGGGTGCCGCGGCCACCAGTGCCGCAGCCGGTCGAGCAGCGCGGCGGTCGCCGCGGTGAGAAGTTCTTCGCCCGCATCGGCGTTCGCGCCGGTGGGGTCGCCCAGCACGCCGTTGGCGCTGACCGCGCGCACGCCCGCCGCGCGCAGCAGCGGGAGCACCTCGGCCAGGGGGCGGGTGTCGCCGGGCTCGGCCCGGTCCGCGCGCACGCGGGCGGGGTCGAGGGCCAGCTGCAGGGAGGTCTCGGCGTGGCCCGCGTGCGCGTCGCCGCGGTAGTCGGGCGAGAAGAGCCGCACGTCGCGGGATTCCGAGCGCAGCAGCGTCACCGCGCGGCCCAGCGCGGCGACGTTGCCGCCGTGCCCGTTGACCAGCGCGATCCGGGAGAAGGTGTCGGTGGCCGACCGGCACAGCTCCACGACGAGGAGTTCCAGGGCGGCCCGGCCGATCGACAGGGTGCCCGGGAAGCCGGCGTGCTCGCCGCTGGCGCCGTAGGCGACGGCCGGGGCGACGAGCAGGTCGGCGCGCCGCGCGGCGGCGCGGGCGCACAGCGCGGCGGCCAGGTCGGTGTCGGTCGACAGCGGCAGATGCGGCCCGTGCTGTTCGGTCGCCCCGACGGGGATCAGCAGCACCGCCGCGGCGCGCGCGCCCGCCTCCGGGGATGTGAGCTGGGCCACGAACATGCCGCCGAGATTAACGTCAGTGACTGACATAAAGCAAGACCCCCGTCCCGGACCGTCCCCGCGCGCCCGCGCGGCTCCTAGGCTGTCCCCCATGACCGCCTCGCCCACCCGCGGCCGCCCACCCCGCACCACCCGGCGCGAACTCGAGCTCATCGCCATGCGCCTGTTCGCCGAGCACGGCTTCGAGGAGACCACCGTCGAGCGCATCGCCGCGGCGGCGGGCGTCAGCGAGCGCACCTTCTTCCGCTACTTCCCCAGCAAGGGCGAGGTGCTCTGGCACCAGTTCGACAACGAGGTCGCCGACCTGCGCGCGGCCTTCGCCGCCGTCGCGGACGACGAGCCGATGATGGCCGCGGTGCGCCGGGTCGTGGTGGCGGCCAATCGCTATCGCGCCGAGGACATCCCGGAGCTGCGGGCCCGCATGCTGCTCATCTCCGGCGTGCCCGCGCTCGCGGCGGGCGCCGGGGCGCACTACGACGCCTGGGAACGCGCGGTCGGCGAATTCGCGGCACGCCGCCTCGGCGCGGACCCCGGCGACCTGGTCCCGCTGGCCGTCGGTCGCACCACCCTCGCCGCCGCCCGCGCCGCCTTCGACACCTGGCTGACCCGCGGCGACGCCGACCTGACGGTGTACCTGGACCGGGCGCTGCGCGCGCTGGCGAGCGGCTTCGGCGAACCCGCGGCAACATCGGTGTGACCTACACCCAGGTTTGCGCGGCAACTCCGACCGGGTATGAGTAGGCTCGGGCGCGACAGCGCGCCACGCGCGATCCACCGCCCGGGTGGTCCCGATCGTCGAAAGGGGCAGGAATCTCCATGTCCGAGGTGTCCATGAATCCTCCCGCGGATTCGCTGACGACCCGCCCGGTCGACAACCTGCTGCCCCAGCTGGTCGAACACCTCCGGCAGAACCGCACCGGGCTGCGCGAGGAATGGGCGCGCCGCATCACCGAGGCCGAGCTCCTGACCGCCATGACCCCGGAGGAGATCTTCTCCGAGGCGACCTCCATGTACGACAACTACGTCGAGGTGCTGGTCACCGGTAGCGTCGAGGCCCTGCAGGCCTACGCGCGCGACCTGTCCGAGCGCATCATCCCCCGTGGCGTCGAGACCGACGAGGTCCTCGGCATCGTCCTGCTGCTGCGCGACGTGCTCGCCCGCTCGCTGTTCGAGAAGTACCAGGCCGACTTCGAGCTGCTCAACTCCGTGCTCGACGCCTACGAGCCCGCCGCCAACCGCATCGCCTCCACCGTGGCCATCTCGTTCGTGCAGGAGCGCGAACGCGTCATCCGCCAGCAGCAGGAGGCCATCCGCGAGCTGTCCACCCCGGTGCTGCAGGTGCGCGAGCAGCTGCTCATCCTGCCGATCATCGGCGTGCTCGACACCCAGCGTGCCCGCCAGCTCACCGAACAGCTGCTGCGCGCCATCCGGGCCAACCGCGCCAAGGTGGTCGTCATCGACATCACCGGTGTGCCCGCGATCGACTCCGTGGTGGCCAACCACCTGGTGCAGACCGTCGACGCCTCGGGCCTCATGGGCGCCAGCGTCATCATCACCGGCCTGTCCTCGGAGATCGCGCTCACCCTGGTGACCATCGGCCTCGACCTGTCCAAGATGAACGCCGTCGGTGACCTCCAGGGCGGCATCGAGGAGGCCGAGCGCCTGCTCGGCTACGAGGTCTCCCGCGTGGCCGCCGAGCGGGACGGCCGCTGACCAGGCCCCCACCATGCCGGTACCCATTCTCAAGCAGGGCACGTACCTGATCGCCTCGGTGCAGTCGGCCCTGACCGACGCCGACACCGAGCGCCTCCAGGACGACCTCATGAAGCAGGTCAGCCACTACCGCGCCACGGGCATCATCGTCGACGTCACCGCCATCGACGTGATGGACTCGTTCGCCGCGCGGTCGCTGCGCACCATCGCGCACATGACGCAGCTGCGCGGCGCCGAGACCGTCATCGTCGGCCTGCAGCCCGAGGTCGCCTTCGCCATGGTCCAGCTGGGCCTGACCTTCGAGGACATGCACACCGCCCTCGACCTCGAGGAGGGACTGGCCTGGCTCAACCGTCACCCAGGGCGCCGCACACGAGACGGTCGTGACAGTGGTCGCTGAGCACGTGACAGTGGCGGTGCAGGTGTCCGAGGACATCGTGACGGCCCGCCAGGCGGGCCACGAACTGGCGGCGCAACTGGGCTTCACGCTCACCGACCGCACCATGATCTCCACCGCGATCTCCGAGATCGCCCGCAACATCACCAGTTACGCGGGCAGCGGCGAGATCCGGCTGCTGGTGGACCTGCGCGAGGGCCGCAACGCGCTGGTCGTGCAGGCCGAGGACCGCGGTCCCGGCATCCGCGACATCCCCCGCGCGCTCGAGGACGGGTACTCCACCGGCCGCGGCCTCGGGCTCGGGTTGCCCGGCGCGCGGCGCCTGATGGACAAGCTGATCATCGATTCCGCACCCGGACGCGGGACGTTGGTGGAGATGTGGAAGTGGGTACCCGACGGTGCATGAGGACGGGTTCTTCGGCCGCACCGAGTGGTCGGCAGCGGGGCGCGCGCTCCCGGGCCAGGACGTCTCGGGTGATCGCGCCGTCGCCCTCGACACCGGCGGCAACGGCGTGCTGTTCGCGGTGCTCGACGGCCTCGGGCACGGCACCGCGGCCGCCGAGGCGGCGGAGCGCGCGGTGACCGTGCTGACCGAGAACCGCGGCGAGCCGCTGGACGTGCTCATGGTGCTCTGCCATCGCGCCATGGCCGACACCCGCGGCGCGGCGGTCTCGCTGGCGCTGATGAGCGACGGCGACACCCTGCACTGGCTCGGGGTCGGCAACGTCGAATCGCGGCTGCTCGCCGCCGGACCTGCGGGCCCGGAGACCCGGGCGACCATGCTGCTCACCGGCGGCATCGTCGGCTACCGGCTGCCGACGCATCTGCAACCGCAGACCGTGCCGATGCGGCCGGGCGACCTGCTGCTGATGGCCACCGACGGCATCGTGACCGTGGGACCGGAGGCGATCGACCTGGGCCGTCCCACCACCGCCATCACCGCCGACCTGCTGGCCCGCGACGCCAAGGACACCGACGACGCGCTCGTCCTGGCCGCGCGCTACCGAGGTGAGCTGCCGTGAGTGCGGCCCTGGCGGCGTTCCTCGACGACTACACCGCGGCCCTGCGCAGGCACCTGACCGACCCCGGCCAGGACGGCCTCACCGAGGGCTACGACCTGGGCAGGCGGGCGCTGGTCGAGGGCATCAGCCTGCTCGACCTCACCGAGCACCACTTCCGCGCCGTGGCCGAATCGGCCGCGGACAGCGGCGATCCGCGCCACGAGGAGGTCGCGCTCGAGTTCCTGCTGCAGACCCTGGCCGCCCTCGACATCGCGACCCGCGGCTACCTCGACGGCACCCGCCGCTACGAGCAGCAGCGTTCACGCGCCGACGACCTGGCCGGCCGCGACGCCTTCCGCACCGCGCTGGTCGAGTCGCTCCAGGACGGGTTCTTCGTCGCCGACGCGCGCGGGACCATCGTCGAGGTCAACACGGCCTTCGGGGCGCTCACCGGCTTCGGCGCCGACGGCGTCCCCTACGCCCAGCCGCATCCGTGGACCTCACCCGACAGCCGGGGCTATCCCCAGATCGGCACGGAGGCGTCGCGTTTCGTGCTGCCGGTGCGCCACCGCGACGGCCGCGACCGCTGGCTGGCGGTGAGCGCGAGCTCGCTGATCAAGGCCGAGAGCGACGAGCGGATCTTCGTCGGGACCGTCCGCGACGTCACCGCCGAGCACGACGCGCAGGCCCGCGACCAGGCGGTGTCGCGCCTGGCGACCGCCGTCGGCGCCGCCACGGGCCTGGTCGAGGTGCTCGCGGTCGGGCTCGACGAACTGTGCCGCACGCTCGGCGCGCAGTCGGCCGTGGTCGCCGTGTGGGCCAGCCGCACCGCCCGCCCCGACCTCTACGGCGCCGGGGAGCAGGCCACCGTCGACGGGGTGATCAGCCTCGACGACGACGTGCGCGAACTGCTCGAGCGCGCCCGCAGGCAACCCGCGCGCGGCCTGGTCGCGGTGTCGGGGTCCCAGCCGCTCCCGGAGGAGAGCCCGGAGAGCACCGCCAGCGCCGAGGCGGTCGTCTCCCCCCTCGGCGAGACGCGCGACGCCGCCCTGTGGTTGCGTTTCGCCACGCCCCGCGTGGTGACCGCCGCGGACTGGATGCTGCTGTCGCTGCTGATCGGCCACCTCAGCGTCGCCCTGCAGCGCGCCCGCAACTTCGACCAGGCCCGCGCGACCTCGCTGACCCTGCAGCGCGCGATGCTCGGCCCGATCGAGCTGCCCCCGCGGTTCTCGGTGCACTACGAGCCGGCGCTCCCCCCGCTCGAGATCGGCGGCGACTGGTACGACGTGGTGCCGCTGCGCGACGGCACCATCGGCGTGGTGGTCGGCGACTGCGTCGGCCGCGGCCTGTCGGCCGCCGTGGTGATGGGTCAGTTGCGCAGTGCCGCACGGGCCCTGCTGCTGCGCGGGGCGGGCCCGGCGCAGCTGCTCGCCGAACTGGACACGGTCGCGGCGCGAATCCCCGGCGCGATGTGCACCACCGTGTGCGCCGCGGTCCTCGATCCCGCGCGCGGCGTCGTGCGCTACTCCAACGCCGGGCACATGCCGCCGATCGTCTCGCCCGTCGGCGGCCCTGGCCGGGTGCTCGAGGGCGGGCGCGCGGTCCCGCTGGCCACCTTCGACACCCCGCGCCGCCCCGAGGCGACCACCGCGCTGCCGCCGGGCGCCACCCTGGTGCTGTTCACCGACGGCCTGGTGGAACGCCGCGGCGTCGATCTCGAGGACAACTTCACCCATATCGCCGACGTGCTCGCCGAGACCTGCGGCGAGCTGCCCCGCGAGGTCGCCGACACCGTGCTGTCGCGGCTGCGCCCCGAGGCGGGCTACGACGACGACGTCGCCATGGTCGTCTACCGCCAGCCGCCCGCGCCGCTGCGCCTCGACATCCCCGCCGAGCCGGGCAGGCTGGCCGCGCTGCGCCGCGGCCTGCACCGCTGGTTCGCCGCCGCCGCCGTCCCGCACGATCTGGCCGCCGATCTGGTCGCCGCCGCCAACGAGGCGTGCAGCAACAGCGTCGAGCACGCCTACCGCGACACCGAGCCCGCCCGTGTGGTGCTCACCGCGACCTGTGACGGGGACCGGGTGGTCATCGAGATCACCGACACCGGGGTGTGGCGGCCGCGCCCGGCCGACCCCGGGTTCCGCGGCCGCGGCGTGGAGATGATGCGGGCGCTGACCGAGCACGTGGAGTTCGAGCACGGCGACACGGGCACGCGGGTCCGCATGTGGGTCACCCTGCCCGCCATCACCTTCCCCACCGCCAACCCGATCCGCGGCACCGACCGCCACCTCCCGCACTGAGCCCCGGCCGTCGCCGGCGGTAATGCGCTCGGCGCGAATCTATCCCGGCGCGGACGGTGTCGCCGCAGCTCGGCGCGGGTACGCCCGCCGCGGCCGCGCCCGCGCGCGGCGGGCCGGGCCCGATCCCGGACCCATAATCGCGGTGGCCGGGTGCCGGGTGGCGTCCGCGCCGCGCAGCCGTGACCGACCCGGCGCGTCCCGCGGATCGAACAGGACACCACGCATGAGCCTCGAATTCCTCTGGTACATCCCCAACCAGGTCACCCCGGGGCACCGGGGGGAGCCGGTCACCGCCGACCACAACAGCCTCGACACGCTCACCGCGCACGCGCGCGCCCTCGAGGACAACGGCTGGACCGGCGCGCTCCTCGGCACCGGCTGGGGCAGGCCCGACACCCTGACCGTGGCGACCGCGCTGGCCGCGCGCACCGAGACCTTCGAGCCGCTGATCGCGATCCGCCCCGGCTACTGGCGCCCCGCGAACTTCGCCTCCGCCGCCGCCACCCTCGACCACCTCACCGGCGGCCGGGTGCGGGTCAACATCGTCTCGGGCAAGGACGACCTGGGCGCCTACGGCGACGCCGAGGGCGACCAGGCCGACCGCTACGCCCGCACCGCGGAGTTCCTGCGCCTGGTGCGCCTGCTGTGGACCCGGGAGCGGGTCACCTTCCGCGGGGAGCACTTCCAGGTCACCGACTCCACCGTCACCCCCCGGATCTCCCCGCGCCCGGGCAGGCCGCACCCGACGCTGTACTTCGGCGGCGCCTCGGCCGCCGCCGAACGCGTCGCCGCGACCGAGGCCGACGTGCAGCTGTTCTGGGGCGAGCCGCTGGCGGGCGTCGCCGAGCGGATCGACCGGCTGCGGGCCCTGTCCGCCGAGCTCGGGCGCGAGCACCCGCCCCTCGAATTCGGCCTGCGCATCACCACGTTCGTCCGCGACACCACCGAGCAGGCGTGGGCCGAGGCCGAGGCGCGGGTGGCCGAGATGGCCCGCGCGGGCGGCCCACGCCAGGCCGCGGACCGGCGGACCGCGGTCGGCCAGCAGCGGCTGCTCGACCTGGCGGCGCGCGGCGACGTCCTCGACGACAACCTCTACACCGCCCCGGGCCGGGTCGGCGGGGGCGGCGCGGCCACCACCTGGCTGGTCGGCTCCCCCGAGGACGTGGCGAAATCGCTGCGCCGCTACCGGGATCTGGGCATCACCCACTTCGTGCTCTCGGACACCCCCTACCTGCGCGAGATCGAGCGCCAGGGCCGCGACCTGCTGCCGTTGCTCGCGGACTGAGACGCGGCCGCGCGCACCGGCCTTCGCCGGCGACACCGCAGGCGGG
The DNA here is from genome assembly GCF_000308795.1 of Nocardia thailandica NBRC 100428. Classification (GTDB taxonomy): domain Bacteria; phylum Actinomycetota; class Actinomycetes; order Mycobacteriales; family Mycobacteriaceae; genus Nocardia; species Nocardia thailandica. The sequence continues at coordinate 17,581 of NZ_BAGK01000134.1, forward strand.
TGCGGGTTGCGATCAGCGTGAGCCAGTCCGTTGCCGCGGCGGCCCGCCCGGCGCAGAGTGGTTCCCCGTGTGTCCAGTGCAGCAGGAGGTACCCCGATCATGAGCTTCGGCAGAGGCACTCTGCTCGCCGGAGCCGACACCGGGCCCTCCGGACAGGACGCGCGCACCCTGCGGCTGGGGCTGGCCCAGATGTTCCGCGGCCTGACCGTGGCGCCCGGCGCGGCGACCCTGGCCGTCGTGACCGGACTGGTGAACGCGGCCTGCATGGTGCTGGGCGCCAAGGCCGTCGGCTGGGCCACCGAACACGTGGTGGTGCCCAGTTTCGCGCGCGGGGAATTCCTGCCCGGCGCGGCCGCGCTCGGGGCGCTGTTCATCCTCGGGGTGTCGCTGCTGCGCGTGGTGACCATCGTGCTGCGGGCCGTCGGCACCGGCATCGTGCAGTTCGGCAACGAGGCGCGGTCGCGGGCGGCGGTGGTCGACGCCTACCTGCGCCTCGGGGTGTCCTGGCACCGCCGCCATCCGGCGGGCGCGCTGGTCTCGCGGGCGGTGCCCGACGCCGAGACCGCGTGGGATCCCATGCAGCACTTCCCCTTCGCGCTCGGGATGACCGCGATGCTGGTCATGGTCCTCGCGGACATCGTCCTGGTCGACGGCCCGCTGGCGGTCATCACCGCGCTCCTCATGCCACTGGTCTTCGGCGCGAATCTCATCTACCAGCGGGTGCTCACCCCCCGCGCCCGCGCGGCGCAGCGCAGGCGCGCGGTGGTCTCCGGGCTCGCCCACGAGGCCCTGGCGGGCAGGCAGGTCGTGCGCACCCTCGGCATCACCGAACACGAGATCGGCCGGTTCGCGACGGCCGCCGACGAGTCCCGGATCGCCAACCGCCGCATGGGCGACGCGGGCGCGGTGTTCGATCCGGTGATCGAACTGCTGCCGCCGCTGGCCGCGCTGGTCGTGCTCGCCGTCGGCGTCACCCGCGTCGACGCGGGCCACCTCGGCGTCGGGGCGCTGGTCGAGGTCATCTACCTGCTCATCACCACCGCCATCCCGCTCAACGTCATCGCCCGCTTCCTCGGCATGCTGCCCCTCGGCGTCGCCGGGCGCGGCCGGGTGGACGAGATCCTCACCGCCACCGAGCATCCCGCGCACGGCCAGCACCGGGGCGCGGCGGGCGCGGGCGGCATCGCGCTGAGCGCGGCCGACGTCTCGTTCCGCTACCGCGTCGGCGACGTGCTCGCCGCCGACCGCGACGCGCTGACCGACATCGCCCTCGACCTGCGGCCCGGCGAGGTCGTCGCGGTGGCGGGGGCCACCGGCGCGGGAAAGAGCACCCTGCTCGCGCTACTGGCCCACCTGCTCGAGGCCGACCGGGGGCGGATCAGCCTGGACGGCATCGACACCCGCGAGCTGGCGCCCGATGCCGTGCGACGGCGCACCGCCCTGGTCACCCAGCAGCCGTTCCTGTTCGCCGACACCGTGCGCGCCAACGTCACCCTCGGCGCCGACGGCACCGACGCCGACCTCGATCGCGCCCTGCGCATCGCGGGCGCCGACACCTTCGTGGCCCGGCTGCCCCGGGGCGCCGACACCGTGCTGGACGAGTCCACCCAGCTCTCCGGCGGGCAGCGCCAGCGGATCGCGCTGGCCCGCGCGGTCTTCCGCCGCCCCGGCCTGCTGCTGCTCGACGATGCCACCTCCGCGCTCGACCCCCTGATCGAACGCGCCGTGGTCGACGCCCTGCGCGCCGAGTACGCCGGGGACGACCGGCGCACCACCGTCGTGCTGGTAGGGCACCGCGCGGCGACCGTCGCCCTCGCCGACTCGGTGATCCTGCTCGCGGGCGGCCGCGTCGCCGCGCGCGGCGCCCACGGCGAGCTCCTCGCCACCGTGCCCGGGTACCGAGCCCTGCTGGGCGCCTACTCGAACCACACCGCGCACACGGCGCACACCGCCGACCCCCACGCGCCCGCGGCCCGAGAGGACAGCGCCGACCGATGAGCGAACCCCGATACACCACCGCCGCCCTGCTGCGCCGGATCCGCCGCGAGACCGACCTGGGCCGCGGCGCGGTGCTGTGGATCGTCGCGCTCGCCACCGTCGCCGCGACCGGGCGCATCGCCATCCCGGTGACCATCCAGTACGCCCTCGATCACGCGCTGCTCGCCGAGGTCGGGCCCGGCGAACGGGACCGGGTCGTCGCGCTGACCGTGGGGATCGGCGTGGCCGCGGTGCTGATGTCGATGGTGGTGTCCACGGCCATGAACCGGGCGCTGGTGCGCACCGTGGAACGCGGCGTGCTCCAGCTGCGGGTGGCCGCCTTCGCGCGGCTGCTGCGGCTGCCGCCCGCCGACCCGCGCGCGGAATCGGCGGGCGGGCTGGTCGCCCGGGTCACCGGCGACCTGGACGTGGTCACCCTCTACGCCCAGGCGGGCGGGCTCACCCTGGTGCAGAACGTCGCCCAGATGGTCCTCGCGGTCGCGGTGATGCTGGCCTACTCGTGGCCGCCCGCGCTGCTGGTCGTCGCGATCGGCCTGCTCGTTCCGCTGATCGGGCGCGGCCTGCAGCGGTGGATCGGCAGCCGCTTCGACACCGTGCGCGAGGCCATCGGCCGCCTCTACGCCGACCTGCTCGAACTGCTCGTCGGGATCGAGACGGTGCGCGGCTACGGGATCGAGGACCGGCTGCGGGCCCGCGTCGGCGCCCGCATCGAGGCCGCGCGCGCGGCCCGGGTGCGCACCCTGTGGCCGATGGGGCTGAACTTCTCCATCGGCGAGATCGCCAGCGGCCTCATCACCGCCGCCGTCCTGCTGGTCGGCACCGCCGCGGGCGTCGGCGCCCTCGGGATCGACCTGGGGCTCAGCGCGGGCGACGTCGTCGCCTTCCTGTTCCTGGTGACCTTCTTCGTCCGTCCCATGCAGTTCGCCGTGGCCGGCCTCGCCGACGCCCGCAACGCCGAGGCCGGGCTGCGGCGGGTGGTGGAGATCCTCGACATCGAGGTCACCGAGGGCAACGGCACCCGCACCGACCTGCCACCGGGTGCGGCCGGAATCGTCCTGCGCGGCACCGGGTTCCGCTACGTGCCGGAACGGGCGGCGCTGCGCGGGGTCGACCTGGTCGTCGCGCCGGGGGAACACGTGGCCGTCGTCGGCGAGACCGGGTCGGGCAAGAGCACCTTCGCCAAGCTGGTCACCCGGCAGCTGCTGCCCACCGAGGGCACGCTCACCCTCTGGGGCATCGACATCGCCGACCTCGCCGACGAGGCGCTCACCCGGCGGGTCGCCATCGTGCCGCAGGACGCGTTCCTCTTCGACCGCACCGTCGGCGACAACATCGCCCTCGGCCGCGCGGGCGCCACCCGCCGCGAGGTGACCGCCGTGCTGGCCGACCTCGGGCTGGCCGACTGGGTGCGCGGGCTCCCGCACGGCCTCGACACCCGCGTCGGGCAGCGCGGAGAGGCGCTCTCGGCGGGCGAACGCCAGCTCGTCGCGCTGGCCCGCACCGCCCTGGTCGACCCCGACCTGCTGGTGCTCGACGAGGCGACCAGCGGCGTCGACGCGGGCACCGACGTCCGGGTCCAGCACGCGCTGGCCCGGCTCAGTCGCGGGCGCACGACGATCACCATCGCCCACCGCATGCACGCCGCCGAGAGCGCCGACCGGGTGCTGCTGTTCCACGACGGCACCGTCGCCGAGGACGGCAGCCACGACGACCTGCTCGCCCTCGACGGGCGGTATGCCCGGTTGCACGCCGCCTGGGCCCGCGATTCGGCCGGCCTGGTCGCCGGCTGACCGGACCGTCGGGTCGCGGGAACAAAGCGACCTCGTCGCCCCTGTGAATGCGAACAGGAAACCGCCGGACGATTGCGTGGCGCGGGCCGGGTGTCCCATGGTGGTGTCGTGAGATCACCGGTCTCATACACCGGTCTCGTCGCCGCCGACATCCCGGAGGTCACGGCACCGACCACGATCGGGTGAGGCACTACGCCGTGCCGTGCCCGCATCGAGTTCAACGCAGCGGACTCGAGGTAGGGAGCCAGACGTGCACGACCTTTCCGACATCCACGCGGGCTGGGTGGCCGATCTGTTCGACGACGGCCTGCTCGGGCCCGCCGAGCGCACCGTCCCCGAGGCGGTCGCGGCGGTCGACGGACTGCCCCTGCCGCTGCGGGACCGGCGCGAGCGCGCGACCGAGGAGATCATCGGCTGGCGGGCGCTGTGCGGCTGCGGCGCCTGGCAGGGCCGCACCTGGCTGCGCGTGGACGAACCCGGCGACCACGCGCCCGCCCGCAGGCAGCTCTACTGTCCCTCGGGCCGGTTGAGCCCCGATCTGATGGCCCTGATCCTGGCGGAGGTCGACGGTCACCGCCACGAGATGGCCGCCCTGCTGCCGGTGCAGCTGGCCTACCACGAGACCACCTCCGCCGAACGCAGGCTGGCCGAGGCCGTCCGGTTCGTCCGCGCCTCCGGCGCGTCCTGGGAGGCGGTCGGCCAGGTCGTCGGCGCGATGTCGGGCGACGCGGCCGAGCGCCGCTTCGGCGCGCTGCCCGCCGAGCCGCTACCGTCGGCCGCCGCGGGCCCACCACCCTGGCCCGGGGTCGGCGCCTGGTGAC
>NZ_BAGK01000133.1 GCF_000308795.1 Nocardia thailandica NBRC 100428
GCTCGACGCCGCCTCCGACCGCCTGGGTGCCGGTCAGCGGAAGGGTCGGTGGCACAACGGGTTCCGACAACGGGGTCACCCTCACCGTCACCCCGCACACCGGCTCGACGGTGATCCGCACCGCCGGTGGCCTGCTGCACCTCAACAATCGCCGTCTGGACGTGACGCCGAGCCGCCGGGGAGGAACACGATGACCGGATCCGTGCCGTCCGCCGCCGCGCGGCGCCCGGGATCGCCGCCGGCCGGGTCCGCGACCGCGGGCCGGGCAGGCCGATGAGGGCGCACGTGCGCCGCGTCGACGCGCTCGCCCTCGACAGCTACCAGCGGGCGGCGCGGGTGATGCTGGCCAACCACCTGGTGACCCGGACCTACCCGGACCGGATCGCGCTGCCGCTGATCCGGCGGTGGGCCACCGAGCTGCGCGAGGACCTGGCCGAGCTGTTCGGCTACCGCCTCGAGGTCACCGAGACGACGGCGCGGCTGTTCCCCGTGCACGACCGGCTCGACCCGGGACGGCCCGCGCGCAGCGTCAACGACCGGGTCTTCGACCGCAGGCGCTACGCCTATCTCGCGCTGGCGCTGGCCGCGCTCGGTCGGTCCGGCGACCAGATCACCCTCTCGGAGCTGGCCGACCAGGTCGCCGCGTACGCGGGCCCGATCGAGGGCCTCGACCTGGCCACCGAGCGCGCCGCGGACCGCGACGCCTTCGTCGACGCGATCGGCTGGCTGAGCACGCGCGGCGCGGTGCGCCTCGCCGACGGCGACGCGGCCGGGTGGGCGGGCGACCCCGAGGCGGGCGAGGCGCTCTACGACATCGACCGCGCGGTGGTCTTCGCGCTGTTCCGGCCGCCGCGGGCGCTGCAGCACCTGCACAGTGTGCGGGGGCTGCTGGCCGAGGAGCCCGCCGACACCGCCGACCTGGCCCGGCGGGTGCGCCGGGCTCTGGTGGAGCGCCCCGTGGTCTACCTGGCCGAGCTGGGTCCCGCCGAGCGGGACCTCCTCGCCGAGGACCGGCTGATCGCCGAGGTCGAGCACTGCACGGGGCTGCGCGCCGAGCGCCGCGCAGAGGGTGTCGCCCTCATCGACTCCTCGGGGCGACTGTCCGACACCCGCTTTCCGGGCACGGGCACCCTGGCCCAGGTCGCGCTGCTGCTGGTCGGGGAGATCGCCGACGTCGTGCTCGACATCGACCATCCGCTGCCGCGCGCGGCCGATCCCGGCGACCCCGACGCCGCGCTCGCGGACCTGCTCGACGCGGCGATCCCGGCGCCCGGGGTGTTCGCGCCGCTGGCCGACGACGCGGAGGACGCCGGGGACGCCGAGCCCGACGATCCGGGCGGGACCGCCACCCACCCCGTCGTCACCCGGGCCTGGATCGAGGAGACCGTGCGCGCCCTGGCAGACCGGTACGGCTCGACCTTCGCCGCGCAGTGGCAGGCCGACGTGCCCGGCCTGACCGCCGAGGTCCTCGCGCTGCTCACCCGCCTGCGCCTGATCCGCCCCGCCGGGGACACGGTGCTGGTGCTGCCCGCCCTGGCCCGGTACCGCGGCGCGATCGTCACGGTACGGGAGCGCCGGGCCGGGGAATTGTTCGTCACCGCCGCCGAGACCTACGGCGCGAAGACCGACGGAGGGAACCAGTAGATGTCGATCATCCACGACGGAGTCCGATTCGTTCCCACCCGCGCGGGCATCGTCAACCTCTGGGACTACCGCGATCAGGAGTTCTGCTTCGCCGACGGCCGCCTCGTGCTGCGCGGCCCCAACGGCTCGGGCAAGACCAAGGCACTCGAGGTGCTGTTCCCGTTCGTGCTCGACGGGCGGATCGAGCCGCGCAGGCTCAACCCGTTCGCGGGCGAGGAACGCACGATGAAGTCGAATCTGCTCTACCGCAAACAGGATTCGGCCCACTCCTACGTGTGGATGGAGTTCGCGCGCGGCAAGTGGGACGATCCCGAGACCGTCACGGTCGGCATCGGCATGCGCGCCACCCGCTCCTCGGACAAGGTCACCCGCTGGTACTTCGTCGCCGACGGCCGGGTGGGCGTCGACTTCTCCCTCATCGGCGCCGACGACCGCCCGCTGACCCGCAAGCAGCTCGCCGAACAGATCGGCGGGGACGCCATCGTCGATCGCCCGGTGGAGTACCGCGCCGCCATCGACGCGCGCATGTTCGGGCTCGGCGCGCAGCGCTACGACCAGCTGATCAACCTCATCCTCACGCTGCGCAGGCCGCAGCTGGCCAAGAACCTGGACCCGCGCGGGCTGTCGCAGGCGCTCACCGACGGCCTGCGCCCGCTCGACGAGCAGCTCGTCCTCGACGCCGCGCGGTCCTTCAGCGACATGGAGGAGGTCGGACGCACCCTCGAGGGCCTCGTGCAGGCCGACACCGCGACCCGGCGCTTCGTCGACGTCTACCGCCGCTACCTGGCCGTGCAGGCCAGGACCGACGTGGACCAGGTGAACGCGCGCCTCGACACCGTCACCGACACCGCCACCGCGCTGTTCGCCGCCACCGCGCTGCGCACGCGCCGCGAGACCGAGCGCGCCGAGGCCGAGGCCGCCGCCGAGGCCGCCGACACCGCCTACGAACAGGCCATCGCCGACCGGGAGAACCTGCAGCGCTCGAGCGCCTACGAGGGCAAACAGCAGCTCGAGGACCTCGCCGACGCCGTCCGGCGCCTCG
>NZ_BAGK01000132.1 GCF_000308795.1 Nocardia thailandica NBRC 100428
TGTCGACGGTGAGCAGCCACATCAGCACCGGCGCGAGCGGGCCCGCCTTCTTCGGCTCGGGCACCGTGCCGCGGGCGACGGCGTGCAGGACCGCGAGCGGGTTGTCGCCCTCGCCGAAGGGCGGGGTGCCCTCGACGGCGGCGTAGAGGGTCGAGCCGAGCGCGAAGACGTCGGAGGCGGTCTCGGGGTTCTCCCCGCGCGCGATCTCCGGCGCGAGATAGGCCGGGGTGCCCGCCAGGAAGCCGGTCGCGGTGACGGTGACGTCACCGGTGGCGTGCGAGATGCCGAAATCGGTGAGTTTCACGGTGCCGTCGTCGCCGACGAGCAGGTTGGCAGGCTTCACGTCGCGGTGCAGGATGCCCGCCTTGTGCGCGGCGGCCAGCGCCGCGGCCGCCTGGGCGCCGATCCCGGCCACCTCGAGCGGCGGGAGGGTGGCTCCGCCCGCGAGCTTCACCGCCAGGCTCGGCGCGTTCATGTACTCCATGACCAGCCAGGGCTGGCCGTCCTCCTCGGCCACGTCGAAGACGGTGATGGCGTTGGGGTGGTGCAGCCGGGCGGCGATGCGGCCCTCGCGCATGGCGCGCAGCTTGGCCTCGAGGGCCTGGGATCCGGTCAGGCCGGGGGCCAGCAGCAGCTGCTTGACCGCGACGGTGCGGCGCAGGCGCACGTCGGTGGCCCGCCACACCACACCCATGGCCCCGGTGCCGATCGGGTCGGTGAGTCGATAGCGTCCGGCGATCAGCCGATCCGACGTCATGTACGTGCCCCTCCTGCTCGCCCGGCCGAGTCGTCCTACCCTCTGCGCGTGGCGGGGTGAAACTCCGAAAATCCTACGTGCTGAACTGCTTTGCCCTGGACGGGCGACCTGGTCGGCGACGGTGCCTTCCGGGCGGGACGAACGACGTCGTTCCCCGGGTGCCGGGCACGTGCGGGCACCCCCATCGATGGTGGACCACGCCGACGGAAACCGCAGGCCGACAGCCGTTTCCGCACGGGTTCCCCGGCCGGCGACCGGCAGGCGCGACTCGGCACCGCCGCGACCGGCCGGGACGCACCGTGGCGTCACGGTGCGTTTCCCGGCCGGACACCGGCGCGGGGGCGTGACCAGACTCACAACCGTCCGAGACAGTGCGGGCGGGTCAGGCGTTGAAGTACTTCGCCTCCGGGTGCAGCAGGACGAAGGCGTCGGTGGACTGCTCGGGGTGCAGCTGCAGTTCCTCCGACAGCACCACCCCGATGCGGCCCGCGTCGAGCAGGTCGACCAGCTTGGCGCGGTCCTCGAGGTCCGGGCAGGCGCCGTACCCGAAGGAGTAGCGGGCGCCCCGGTAGCCGAGCTTGAAGAAGTCCTGCACGTCGTCGGGGTCGGACTCGGCGATCGCGGAGCCCTCGAGGGTCAGTTCCTCGCGGACCCGGCGGTGCCAGTACTCGGCGAGGGCCTCGGTCAGCTGCACGCCGACGCCGTGGACCTCGAGGTAGTCGCGGTAGTTGTCGCCCGCGAACAGCTCGTTGGCGAAGTCGGCGATGGGCTGTCCCATGGTGACCAGCTGGAACGGCAGCACGTCGACCTGCCCGGTCTCGCGCGCCTTCTCCCGCGAGCGGATGAAGTCGGCGATGCACAGGAAGCGGTCGCGCTGCTGACGGGGGAACCGGAACCGATAGCGCTCGGGGGCGTCGGGCTCGGGCTCGGTGAGCACGACGACCTCGTCGCCCTCCGAGACCGCCGGGAAGTAGCCGTAGACCACCGCGGCGTGCTGGAGCACGCCCTCGGTCGAGAGGCGTTCGATCCAGGCGCGCAGCCGGGGCCTGCCCTCGGTCTCCACCAGTTCCTCGTAGCTGGGGCCCTCGCCGCCGCGCTGGCCGCGCAGGCCCCACTGTCCCAGGAACAGCGCGCGCTCGTCGAGCAGGCCCGAGTACTCCTGCAGCGCCAGGCCCTTCACCACGCGGGTGCCCCAGAACGGCGGCACCGGCACCGGCAGGTCGGCGGCCACGTCGGAGCGTTCGGGCACCACCACCGGCACCTCGGCGGCCTTGCGCTCGGCGGCGATCCGCTTGGAGCGCTCGTGCCGGGCCTTGCGCTCGGCGGCCTTGGCCCGGGCCTCGACCGCCTCGGGGCTGTCGGGATCCAGGCCGCCGCCGCGCTTGACGGTCATGATCTCGTCCATCAGGCGCAGGCCCTCGAACGCGTCGCGGGCGTAGTGCACCTCGCCGTCGTAGACCGCGGTCAGGTCGTTCTCCACGTAGGCGCGGGTCAGCGCCGCGCCGCCGAGGAGCACCGGGAACTGCTCGGCCACCCCGCGGCTGTTGAGCTCCTCCAGGTTCTCCTTCATCACCACGGTCGACTTCACCAGCAGACCCGACATGCCGATGACGTCGGCCTTCTTGTCCACGGCCGCGTCGAGGATGGTGGCGATCGGCTGCTTGATGCCGAGGTTGACCACCTCGTAGCCGTTGTTGGACAGGATGATGTCGACCAGGTTCTTGCCGATGTCGTGCACGTCGCCCTTGACGGTGGCCAGCACGATGCGGCCCTTGCCGGAGTCGTCGGTCGCTTCCATGTGCGGCTCGAGGAAGGCCACCGCGGACTTCATGGTCTCGGCCGACTGGAGCACGAACGGCAGCTGCATCTGGCCGGACCCGAACAGCTCGCCGACGGTCTTCATGCCCGAGAGCAGGGTCTCGTTGATGATCTGCAGCGGCGGCACGGTCTGCATGGCCTCGGCCAGGTCGGCCTCCATGCCAGCCTTCTCGCCGTCGACGATGCGGCGCTCGAGCCGCTCGAACAGCGGCAGCGCGGCCAGCTCCTCGGCGCGGGAGGCCTTGGACGAGGCCGTCGAGACGCCCTCGAACATCTCCATCAGCTTCTGCAGCGGGTCGTAGTCGGGGGTGCGGCGGTCGTAGACCAGGTCGAGGGCGACCTGACGCTGCTCGTCGGGGATCCGGCTCATCGGCAGGATCTTGGAGGCGTGCACGATCGCCGAGTCGAGCCCGGCCTCGACGCACTCGTGCATGAAGACCGAGTTCAGCACCTGGCGGGCGGCCGCATTGAGACCGAAGGAGATGTTGGACAGGCCGAGGGTGGTCTGCACCGCCGGGCGGCGGCGCTTGAGCTCGCGGATCGCCTCGATGGTCTCCAGGCCGTCGCGGCGGGACTCCTCCTGGCCGGTGCCCAGGGTGAAGGTCAGGGTGTCGACGATGATGTCGGACTCGGCCAGGCCCCAGTTGCCGGTGATGTCGTCGATCAGGCGTTCGGCGATCTCGACCTTCTTGGCCGCGGTGCGGGCCTGGCCCTCCTCGTCGATGGTCAGCGCGACCACGGCGGCGCCGTGCTCGGCGACCAGGCGCATGATCTGCTGGAAGCGCGAGTCCGGGCCCGCGCCGTCCTCGTAGTTGACCGAGTTGACCGCGCAGCGGCCACCCAGGTGCTGCAGGCCGGCCTCGAGCACGGGCGGCTCGGTGGAGTCGAGCATGATCGGCAGGGTGGAGGCGGTGGCCAGCCGGGAGGCCAGCTCGCTCATGTCGACGGTGCCGTCGCGGCCGACGTAGTCGACGCACAGGTCGAGCATGTGCGCACCGTCGCGGGTCTGGTCCTTGGCGATGTCGAGGCACTTCTGCCAGTCGCCGGCGAGCATGGCCTCGCGGAAGGCCTTGGAACCGTTGGCGTTCGTGCGCTCGCCGATCATCATGACCGAGGCGTCCTGCTCGAACGGGACCGCGGTGTACATGCTGGAGACGGCGGGCTCGTGCACCGGCGCGCGGCGCTCGGCGATCGGCGGCAGCGACCGCTCGGTCTCGCGCACGGCCTCGGCGACCTGACGGATGTGCTCGGGGGTGGTGCCGCAGCAGCCGCCGACCAGCGACAGCCCGAACTCGGAGACGAAGCCGCGCAGCGCGACGGCCAGCTCCTCCGGGGTCAGGGGGTACTCCGCGCCGTGGGCGCCCAGCACCGGCAGGCCCGCGTTGGGCATCACCGAGACCGGGATCCGCGCGTGCCGCGAGAGGTGGCGCAGGTGCTCGCTCATCTCGTCGGGGCCGGTGGCGCAGTTGAGGCCGATCATGTCGATGCCGAGCGGCTCGAGCGCGGTCAGCGCCGCGCCGATCTCGCTGCCGACCAGCATGGTGCCGGTGGTCTCCACGGTGACGTGGGTGATGATCGGGATGCGCCTGCCCGCGCGCTCCATGGCGATCCTGGACCCGTTGACCGCGGCCTTGACCTGCAGCAGGTCCTGGCAGGTCTCGACCAGGATCGCGTCGGCGCCGCCGTCGAGCATGCCGAGGGCGGCCTCGGTGTAGGCGTCGCGCAGCGCGGCGAACGGGGCGTGCCCCAGGGTGGGCAGCTTGGTGCCGGGCCCCATGGAACCGAGCACGTAGCGCGGGGTGCCGTCGGCCGAGGCGCCCATCTCGTCGGCGACCTCGCGGGCCAGGCGGGTGCCCTTCTCCGACAGGTCGCGGATGCGGTCGGCGATGTCGTAGTCGGCCAGGTTGGGCAGGTTGCAGCCGAAGGTGTTGGTCTCCACGGCGTCGGCGCCCGCCTCGAAGTAGGCGCGGTGGATGTGGCGCAGCACGTCGGGGCGGGTGTCGTTGAGGATCTCGTTGCAGCCCTCGAGGCCGCGGAAGTCGTCGAGCGTCAGATCCGCGGCCTGCAACATGGTGCCCATCGCACCGTCGCCGATGACGACACGCCGGGCGAGGGTGTCGAGGAGCGTGGTGTCGAAACCGATGGGTGAGGACGCAGACATGTACCCAAGAGTAGTGGGCGGCACCGACGCCTCGGACCGGTGCGGCCGTTTCGGGTGGTCAGGGCCACAGCTCCCGGCCGCCGCCCGGGCGTGGCGCGGGGTCGTCCGGCGCGAAACCGCTTCGCGCCGTTCCGGTTCCGCCACACCGGGCGCCCGGCCCCGGCGCCACGGCGCGCCCCCGCCCTCCGGTACGCCCGTGCCGGACCCGTCGGCGCGGGCATCCGCGCAGGCCGGACCGGCTCCGGGCGACACATCGCGGCCCCGCCTGTGAAATGTTCCGCGTGCCACTAGGCTGGGCGGGTGGAAGCAGCCGATACCCCTGAGACGGAACTGCCTACGCTGCGTGATCCCGTGCTGGTCGCCGCGTTCGAGGGCTGGAACGACGCGGGCGACGCCGCCAGCGGCGCCGTCGAGCATCTGGAACTGCTCTGGGATGCCGAGCCGCTGGCCGAGCTCGACTCCGAGGACTACTACGACTATCAGGTGAACCGCCCGACGGTGCGCCAGGTCGACGGGGTGACCAGGGAGATCCAGTGGCCCTCGACCCAGCTGTCGGTGTGCTCGCCGCCCGGCAGCGACCGCGACGTGGTGCTGCTGCGCGGCATCGAGCCCAACATGCGCTGGCGCAGCTTCTGCGCCGATCTGCTCGAGTTCATCGAGCAGCTGGGGGTGCAGACGGTGGTGATCCTCGGCGCGCTGCTGGCCGACACCCCGCACACCCGCCCGGTGCCGGTCACCGGGTCGGCCTACAGCCCGGAGGCGGCCGAGCGGTTCAACCTCGAGCAGACCCGCTACGAGGGTCCCACCGGCATCACCGGCGTCCTGCAGGACCAGTGCGTGAAGGCGGGCGTGCCCGCGGTCTCGTTCTGGGCGGCCGTGCCGCACTACGTCTCCACCCCGCCGAACCCCAAGGCGACCATCGCGCTGCTGCACCGGGTCGAGGACGTGCTCGACATCGAGGTGCCGCTCGGCGAGCTGCCCGCCCAGGCCGAGGAGTGGGAGTCGGCGGTCAACGAGATGACCGTCGGCGACGAGGAGATCAGCGAGTACGTGCGCTCGCTCGAGGAACGCGGCGACGCGGCACTCGATCTCAACGAGACGATGGCCAAGATCGACGGCGACGCCATCGCGGCGGAGTTCGAGAAGTACCTGCGCAGGCGCGGTCCCGGCAGCTTCGGCCTCTGACGGCACCGGCGCGAGGGCGCGCGCCGCCACGGCCCGCGCCCTCGCCCGGATCAGCAGCGATCGAGGGTGAGGACCTTCGCCTCGGCCTCGCTGGCCAGCTTGGCCAGGAGTAGCTCGCGCGGAATCGTCTGGCCCGCCAGGTGATCCATCGACGGCACCACCACGTGATGGGCGTCGGCGCGGCCGAGTTCGGCGGTCAGCTCGGCGAAGGCGGTGCCGTCACCGTCGATCGACTCACGGAACGTCGCGGCGAAACACAGTCCCTCCGACCGCGCCAGGTCGCGGAAGGACTCCTCCAGTGCCTCGCTCCGGCCGTCGGCCAGATCGTCACGCAGGTACCCATAGATCAACGCTTCCACCCGAACCTCCGTTGGATTGGACCGCTGTCGAACACGTGCATCCAGCATGGGTGACGGTGGCCCACCCGCGCAGCGGTCACCGGAGGTGACATCTGCGTGCCCTATTCGGGCCACCGATCGTTAACTGGTGGGATACTACAGGGGTGGCCGCTACCGACGATCGACCCGTCTGGGCTGTCCGGATGCGCTCGGAACGCGATGCCAGGGGGTGGTCGCAAGCCGACGCCGTCCGGGCGATGCGCGCCCGGTCCACCCACACTCTGCCGACCGATCAGACGCTGCTGCGCAATTGGCGCCGATGGGAATCCGGCGACGCGCGACCCGACGACTTCTACGCGCCGCTGATCGCCGCCGCCTTCGACACCGTCACCGCGGCCTTCTTCCCCGAGCCGCGGATCAACCGCGACGACGAGCTGCTCTCGGCAACGGGCCTGGACACCCTGGAATTCGTCGGCAGGCTGCGCATGTCCGACGTCTCGCCCGCGACGCTGGACGCGGTCCGCATCACGGCCGAAAGACTGTGCTGCGAATACGCTTACGCGGACCCGGCGCGCCTGCACGCCGAGGCCACCGCGTGGCTGCGCCGCATCACCTCGCTGCTCGACGGCAGGCTGACCCTGGCCCAGCACCGCGAGATCCTCGTGCTCGCCGGCCGGGTGGCATTGCTGGTGGGTTGCCTGGACTACGACCTCGGCCGGCGCGCGGCCGCGGAGGCGACCCGCCGCGCGGCGCACTCGCTCGGCGCCGAGGCCGGGCACGCCGAGATCGTCGGCTGGGCCGCGGAGATGTCGGCGTGGTTCGCCTTGACCCAGGGCAACTTCCGCGGCGCGATCGAGGTCGCCGAGGGCGCCGCGGCGGGTACCGCCGACCTCGGCGTCGGGGTGCAGCTGGCCGCGCAGCGGGCCAAGGCGTGGGCGCGCCTCGGCGACCGGCGGGCCGTGCAGCGAGCACTCGACGAGGGCCGGGCCATCCTGTCGCGGCTCCCCCATCCGGCCGACCTGGACAACCACTTCGTCGTCGACGCCGCCAAATTCGACTTCTACGCCATGGACACGTGCCGGGTCGCCGGGCAGGACGGGCCGGCCGAGCGGTTCGCGCGCCAGGTCATCCGGGACGCGACCCGCCCCGACGGCTCGGTGCGCAATCCCATGCGGGTCTCGGAGGCGCGGCTGACCCTGGCGGTGGTCGCGGTGCGCGACCACGACCTGGAACGGGCGGTGGCCGAGGGGCTGGCCGCGTTCACCACCGGACGCACGTCGCTGCCGTCGCTGGCCTGGATCGCGGGCGAGGCCGCCCGCGAGATCATCGAGCGCCATCCCGGCGATCCGCGGACCCACGCGTTCCTCGACGAACTGCGCGCCCTCGACGCCTGCTGACGGTGGTTGCCAGTAGGCTGCCCCGGTGACCGAGACCGCCGACGGACTGCCGGGCGCCGTACCCGACGTGTGGGACGAACGGTTGCGGATGTTCTCGTTCGCGACCGCGGAGAAACGGGCCGACTATCTGCGGGTGCTGCGCGCCTTCGACAGCGCCCGCGCCGCCTACGTGGTGCTGCTGCACGCCGACGACGTGGCCGAGTGGATCGCCCGCGAGGAATCCGGCGGCGCGGCCGGTGCGGGCGGGGTGCCGCTCCCGGCGGCCGAGATCGGGGCGCTGCTCGAGCAGTTGCACCGCTGGGGTGTGCTGGAACGAAGCTACGACGGCACCCGCGCCGCCACGCTGGCCGAATACCGCAACCGGCACTACGTCTACCAGTTCTCCCAGGCCGGGTTCCAGGCCTACCGCGCGGTGGCGGGCGTGCTGACGGCGCGGGTCGGCGAGGCGTCGCTGTCGCGGCTGGTCCTGCCGGAGCTGCTGACCGATCTCCGGACCCTGGCCGCGGCCAACACCGACGGCGACGCCGAGCGGGTCTACACCACGCTGCGGCGCCTGGACGCGACGCTGACCGACATGGCCACGCGCGCGGCGCAGTTCTACCTGTCGCTGGGCGATCTGGTGCGCACCACCGAGATCACCCCGGAGGCGTTCCTGGCGCACAAGGACGCGCTGCTGGCGCACATGCGCGAGTTCAGCATGGATCTGGCGCGCTTCGCGCCCC
Organism: Nocardia thailandica NBRC 100428; assembly: GCF_000308795.1. GTDB lineage: Bacteria > Actinomycetota > Actinomycetes > Mycobacteriales > Mycobacteriaceae > Nocardia > Nocardia thailandica. The sequence continues at coordinate 8,379 of NZ_BAGK01000132.1, forward strand.
GGCTGGCCACCGCCATCACCGAGATCGAGCGGACCGGCGTGGCCGAGCTCGTCGCGCGCGCGGCGAGCTGTGACGAACGCGTGCTGCTCACCCCGGCCCAGCGCGAGGCCGACTGGCGGGCCCGGTGGGAGGGCCTGCGCACCTGGTTCGTCGCGGCGGCGGGCGCCGACGGCGCCGAGCCGACCGAGGCGGACCGGCTGCGCGAGGCGACGATGAGCGCCATCGCGGCCGTGCTGTCACTGCTGCGCCGCGTGACCGAGACCCGGCGCGGCGGCATCAGCCGCGAGTCGGCGCTGCGGCACCTGGCGGCCTGGTTCGTCGACGCGCCGAGCGCCGAAGCCGCCCACGCCCTCTACGACACGGTGTTCGGGCTGGGCAGACCGCGGCACCTGGCGCTCGAGCACCCCGAGCCGAGCTGATCCCCCCGGGCGATCCTGGTGGGAGGCGCCCGCCGCTGGAGATCTCGCGCACGCTCGCCGAGA
>NZ_BAGK01000131.1 GCF_000308795.1 Nocardia thailandica NBRC 100428
ACCACCTGCGGCACCATCGATCTCGCGCTCGACGCCGCCGCGGCGCCGCGCACCGTCAACTCCTTCGCCTTCCTGGCCGGCGAGGGCTATTTCGACCACACCCGCTGCCACCGCCTCACCACCGAGGGCATCTACGTGCTCCAGTGCGGCGATCCGACGGCCTCGGGCCGGGGCGGCCCCGGCTATCGCTTCCCGGACGAGAACCTGGCCGGGGCGACCTATCCGGCGGGCACGGTGGCCATGGCCAACGCCGGGCCGGGCACCAACGGCAGCCAGTTCTTCCTGGTCTACCGCGACAGCCGGCTCCCCCCGAACTACACCCCGTTCGGCCGGGTCACCGCGGGCCTCGACGTCCTGACGGGCGTCGCGGCGGCGGGTGTGGCCGGCGGCGGCGGGGACGGCACCCCGGCCGCCGATGTCGTGCTGAACAGGGTCACCGCCGCACCGGCCTGACCCCTCCGACGCGCAGGGCCGCCGTTCCCCATCCGGAACGGCGGCCCTGCGGCGGGAAGCGGTCGGATCAGCCCGCGCTGATCGAGCTGAACAGGTTCGCGATGGTGCGGGTGATCACTTCGGCGAGAAACTCGGCAGCCGAACCGGCCATGGCATGTACTCCTCGGAACGAGACCTCATCAGGGTGATGCGGGTCAGACATGTGAAGCGTGCCTCATTCAGACGCATCCATGTGTCACTTTCGCCGAAATCGCCACCATCCGGTACCATCGACCACGACAAAGGCCGCACCCTTCGGGATGCGGCCTTTATCTGTTACCGACGGTTACAGGTACTGCCCGGTGTTGGACTCGGTGTCGATCGCCCGGCTCGCCGAGGCGTTCTTGCCCGTGACCAGCGTGCGGATGTAGACGATCCGCTCGCCCTTCTTGCCCGAGATCCGCGCCCAGTCGTCGGGGTTGGTGGTGTTGGGCAGGTCCTCGTTCTCGGCGAACTCGTCGACGATCGAGTCGAAGAGGTGCTGGATCCGCAGACCCGGATTGCCGGTGTCGAGGACCGACTTGATCGCGTACTTCTTGGCCCGGTCCACGATGTTCTGGATCATGGCGCCGGAGTTGAAGTCCTTGAAGTACAGGACCTCCTTGTCACCGTTGGCGTAGGTGACCTCCAGGAAGCGGTTGTCGTCGCTCTCGGCGTACATCCGCTCGACGACCTTCTCGATCATCGCGTCCACGCAGGCGGCCTTGTCGCCGTCGAACTCGTCCAGGTCGCTCTCGTGCAGCGGCAGGTTCTCCGTGAGGTACTTGGAGAAGATGTCCTGCGCCGACTCCGCGTCGGGCCGCTCGATCTTGATCTTCACGTCGAGGCGGCCGGGCCGCAGGATCGCGGGGTCGATCATGTCCTCGCGGTTGGAGGCGCCGATCACGATGACGTTCTCCAGGCCCTCGACGCCGTCGATCTCCGAGAGCAGCTGCGGGACCACGGTGGTCTCCACGTCGGAGGAGACGCCCGAGCCGCGGGTACGGAAGATCGAGTCCATCTCGTCGAAGAACACGATCACGGGGGTGCCCTCGGACGCCTTCTCGCGCGCCCGCTGGAAGATGATGCGGATGTGCCGCTCGGTCTCGCCGACGAACTTGTTGAGCAGCTCGGGACCCTTGATGTTGAGGAAGAAGGACTTGGCCTCCTTGGCGTCCTCGCCGCGGGCCTCGGCGATCTTCTTGGCCAGCGAATTCGCGACGGCCTTGGCGATCAGCGTCTTGCCGCAGCCGGGCGGACCGTAGAGCAGCACGCCCTTCGGCGGGCGCAGCGCGTACTCACGGAACAGGTCCTTGTGCAGGAACGGCAGCTCGACCGCGTCGCGGATCTGCTCGATCTGCCTGCCGAGACCGCCGATGTCGGTGTAGTCGACGTCGGGAACCTCTTCCAGCACAAGGTCTTCGACCTCGGCCTTGGGCACCCGCTCGAAGGCGAAGCCCGCCTTGGTGTCGACCAGCAGCGAATCACCGGGACGCAGCTTGCGAATCGGGGAGTCGGGATCGTCGAGATCGTCGTTCTCGGCGACCTTGGCCAGCGGGCCCGCCAGCCAGACCACCCGCTCCTCGTCGGCGTGCCCGACCACCAGCGCGCGGCGGCCGTCGTCGAGAATTTCACGCAGGGTGCCGATTTCGCCGATGGCCTCGAACCGGCCCGCCTCCACGACGGTCAACGCCTCGTTGAGGCGCACGGTCTGGCCGTATTCGAGCGTCTCGGCCTCGATGTTGGGCGAGCAGGTCAGGCGCATCTTGCGGCCGGAGGTGAACACGTCGACGGTCTGGTCGTCGTAGGCGTGGATCACGATGCCGTAGCCGCTCGGGGGCTGGCCGAGCCGGTCGACCTCCTCGCGCAGCGCGACCAGCTGCTGGCGCGCTTCCTTGAGGGTGTCCATCAGCTTGGTGTTGCGAATGGTCAGCGAGTCGATCCGCGCTTCCAATTCGCGTGCACGATCCGGCGAGTCGGCGAGTTGCCTCCGGAGAGCAGCCGCCTCGGCGCGTACCGCCTCGAGCTCTCGCCAGGCCGCCGAATCCGAATTCTCGTTGGGGCTCATGATGCTGCTCCTCCCAGTCCCGGTCTATCAACGCTACCGGGCGCCGTCCATTCCCGCTTTCCGACATGGTTTCGTCGTGATCACATCTGTGCGGCGATCGCCGGGTACCCCCATGTTAGGCTCCCCTAACACCGGGCTCCGAGGCACTCCCCGGAGTGCGCCCGGTCCCACCGAGCCGAAAGGTTGCTGAGAATGCTCCTTCCCACCCGCACTGTCCGTGTCGCCGTGGCTGCCGCCGCGGCGGCCGTCGCTGTCACCGTCGGCCTGACCGGCTGCAGCTCCGACGACGACACGTCGACGAAGGCCACCAGCACCAGTACCAGCACGGCGGCCGCCACGTCCAGCAATTCGGCAACTTCGACCGCGCCGGGCGCCGCGGGCGCGACCGCCGACGAGCTGAAGGCCACGCTGGTCAAGTTCTCCGATCCGGCGATCCCGACCGATCAGAAGGTCGTGCTGATCGTCAACGGCGAGGCCCGCCGCGCCAACATCGACCAGATCAACGCCCTGCTGGCCACCTACGGCAAGCTCGACTACGCCGTCTCCGACGTCGTCGTCACCGGCGACAAGGCCACCGCCAACGTGGTCATCACCTCGCCCAGCGGCACCGCCCCGGCCATCCCGGTGGAGTGGCAGAAGGTCGACGGCCAGTGGAAGCTGACCGACGCCTCGGGCTGCCTCCTGCTCGGCTTCGCCCAGGCCCCCTGCGTTCCGGCTTGAGTTCTCGGCGCCGCGGGGGTTCGCACCGTGGGGGCGCGAATCCCCGCCTCAGCCCTTCGAGGGCCGCCGCTGCGGCTTGGGGGTGACCGTACCCTCGGCCAGCCGCCGCGCGCTCACCAGGAAGGCCGTGTGGCCCTGCATACGGTGCTCGGGGCGCACGGCCAGACCGACCACGTGCCAGCCGCGCACCATCGACTCCCACGAGCGCGGTTCGGTCCAGCACTCCTGCTCGCGCAGCGCCTCGACCACCTTCGACAGCTGTGTGGTGGTCGCCACGTAGACGATCAGCACGCCGCCGGGGACCAGCGCGCGCGACACCGCGGGCAGCGCGTCCCAGGGCGCGAGCATGTCGAGGACCACCCGGTCGACCTTCTCGCCGGCGTAGTCGGCGACGTCGGCGACGGTGATCGACCAGTTTGCCGGACGTTCGCCGAAGAAGGTCTCGACGTTGCGCACGGCGTGCTCGGCGTGGTCGTCGCGGATCTCGTAGGAGATCACCTCGCCCTCGGGGCCCACCGCGCGCAGCAGCGAACAGGTCAGCGCGCCCGAACCCGCGCCGGCCTCGAGCACGCGCGCGCCGGGGAACACATCGCCCTCGTGCACGATCTGCGCGGCGTCCTTGGGGTAGATCACCGCGGCGCCGCGCGGCATGGACAGCACGTAGTCCGTCAGCAGCGGGCGCAGCGCCAGGTACGGCGTCCCGTTGACCGAGGTGACCACGCTGCCCTCGGGCGTCCCGATGAGATCGTCGTGCTTGATCCCCCCGCGATGGGTGTGGAACTCCTTGCCCTCCTCCAGCACCACCGTGTAGAGGCGGCCCTTGGCGTCGGTCAGCTGTACCCGGTCGCCGATGACGAATGGCCCGGTCCGTCTGGCCGTCATGTATCTCCGTTCTCGTGCTGGTCTGCTCGGACGCCACACCGTGCGCCGAGGGTCCAGCCTGCCAGGTGGGCGGCGGGAGCCGGTGCGCAGGCCCGCTATTTCGCCGCGGCCAGCACCGCGCGCTGTTCCCGCAGGGTGGCGTGCGCCTCGGTCTCGGTCCGGCCCCAGGCCTCGCCGACGTAGCGCCCGACCGGCACCCAGCAGACCCACGCGTTGGCGGATCCGGTCCCGCTGCCCAGGCAGCGCGCGCCGGGGACGTCGGCGGGCGCCGCGCCCGGGTCCTTCTCCCACGCCGTGCGCACCGCCTCGGCGAGCAGGGGCGCGAGCTGCCCGGCGGCGGCCTCGTCCCGGGTCCGGTAGACGGTCGTGCCCTTGTTGGCGAGCGCGTCGACCCCCAGTTCCGGGTAGCGGGCGACGGCGGCCGCCTGGTCCTCGGCGAACAGCAGCGCGCCGTGCGGGCCGTAGACGCCGCGGCCGGACGCGTTCTCCCCGACGGACAGGTCCATCAGGCGGCCGGGATCGTAGGCCAGGTTCGGCAGGGCGTCGCGGGGCGTCGGGACGAACGCGTCCAGGAGCCGCCGCTGCCGCTCGACAGCACGGCCGACGGTGGCCGCGATGTCACCCGTCGCGGTGGTGACCCTGGTGAGCACGACGTAGTCGCGATACGGGACGAAGGCCATGCCGTCGGTGTGCCCCCGCGATTCCAGGGTGCTGTAGCGGGCGCCGGACACGCCCGGCAACGCGGCCGGTTTCCTGCGTTCGGTGTCGAACAGGCCGCCGGTGGTCAGCGCGGCCGTCTGCAGGTCGTCGGCGGCCTTCTCCGCCGCGGCGGCGTCGGGGAAGCGCATGATGCCGTGGGTCAGCCAGTCGCGGTCGGCGCCGCCGGTGGAGCGCTGGGAGACGAAGCCGGCCAGCAGGCCGTTGCGGTCGGCGGCGTCCTGGGCGGCGTTGTTCTGGCCGGTGGAGATGACGAGGCGGGCCGAGGTGAGCACGTCGGAGCTGCCGTGGCGGCGATAGGCCGGATCGATCTCGGTCGGCAGGACGAGCACCTCGGCCATCCGCAGCCCCTCGGCGAGCTTGCCCGTCCGCAGTCTCTGATCCGGCCCGCCGGGCGTGGTCGTGGCCGCCGCCGTCGTGGTCGTGGTGCCCGGCGCGGCCGCGGGCACCGGATGACCCTCCCGTAGGCATCCGGTCGCCAGCACCAGGACGGCCGCGGCGATGCCCACCCCCAGAATCCTCATGCCCGCATGCTGCCATCCGCGGATCGCGCCGAGGGTGTCGGTGCCCGCCGCTAGCGTGGGGGCATGACAGTGATCGTCTCCGAACCGCCCGCCGACGGCCCCGGCCAGGGCCGCGCATCCCGGTCGCGGCTCGCGCTGTCACCTTCCCGGGCAAGCGATTTCAAGCAGTGCCCGCTGAAGTACCGGTTGCGCGCGATCGACCGCATCCCGGAACCGCCCTCGCGGGCCGCCGTCCGCGGCACCGTCGTGCACGCCGTCCTGGAGGACCTGTTCGCGCTGCCCGCGGCCGAACGCGTCCCCGAGCGGGCGGGCGCGCTGGTCCCGGCGGCCCTGGCGCGGGTCGGCGCCGAACGCGAGGGCGTCGCCGAGCTCGTCGCCGTCGACACCGACCGCTTCGTCGCCGAGGTCCGCGAGCTGCTCGACGCCTACTACACCCTCGAGGACCCCACCCGCTTCGACGCGCACTCGCGCGAGGAACGCGTCGAGGCCGCGCTGCCCGGCGACATCCCCCTGCGCGGCTTCGTCGATCGCATCGACATCGCCCCCGACGGCCGCCTGCGCGTGGTCGACTACAAGACCGGCCGCTCCCCCGGCCCCCTCCACGAGGCCAAGGCCCTCTTCCAGCTCAAGTTCTACGCCCTGATGATCCTGCGCACCCGCGACATCGTGCCCGCCCAGCTGCGCCTGATCTACCTGGCCGACCGGCGCATCCTCACCTACGCGCCCGACCGCGAGGAACTCGACCGCTTCGAACGCCTCGTGGCGGCCCTGTGGACGGCCATCCGCGCGGGCGGCGAGACCGGCGACTTCCCGCCCTCGAAGTCCTCGATGTGCAAGTTCTGCGAATTCCAGTCCCTCTGCCCGGAATTCGGGGGAACGGTGCCGGAGTACCCGGGGTGGCCGGAGACCGACGTCCCCGAGACCGACACCGCCGAAACCCTCTGACTCGCCCCGCACCGCACCGCACCGCCCCGGCCTGCCGGGCGGGCGGCTCCGCGCCTACGGGGTGAACTCGCGGAAGAGCAGGATCGACAGGCCGAGGCCGACGACCAGGTTGAACACCGCCGCCGAGCCGAAGACGACCACCGGGCGCCAGCCCGCGTCGCGCAGTCCGCGCAGCGAGAACTCGAGGCCGATGGCGACGAACGCCAGGATCAGGGCCCAGGTGCGCAGGTCGGTGATGATCGCCAGGTGGGCGGCGCCGGTCTTCTTGTCGACGGACTGCAGGTAGAGGGTGCCGATGACCGAGGCGGCGACGAAGCCGAGCACGAATTTCGGGAAGCGGTCCCAGAATTCGCGCAGGCCGGGGCGGGCGGTGGCGCCGTCGCGGTCGACGCGGAAGGCGAACCAGGCGGTCAGGGCGATGGCGACCACGCCGATGAGGGCGTTCTGGGTGGTCTTGACGATGGTGGCGATCTGCAGCGACTGCTCGCCCGCCAGGGCGCCTGCCGCGGCGACGGCCGCGGTCGTGTCGATGTTGCCGCCGATCCAGGCGCCCGCCACCGCGTCGGAGAGCCCGAGGGCGCCCGCCAGCCAGGGCAGCAGGAAGATCGACGGCAGGGCGAAGATGATCACCAGGGAGGCGGCGTAGGCGATCTGTTCGCGCCGGGCCTGCACCGCGCCGGCGGCGGCGATGGCGGCGCTGACGCCGCAGATCGACACCGCCGAGGACAGCAGCGCGCGCAGCCGGTCGTCGAGGCCGAGGCGTCCGCCGAGCCACCAGGTGAAGGCGAACACCGAGGTGATCAGCAGCAGCGCCTGCACGATGGCCGGCCCGGCCGCGGTGACGAGCACCTTCAGATTCACCGAGACGCCGAGCAGGACGACGCCGGTCTTGATGAAGAACTCGGTGCGGAAGCCGGCCGAGAGCCGGTCGCGCAGGCCGAGCCTGCTCAGCACCACGTTGCCGAGCAGGCCGATGGCGATGGCGTACACCGGGTATTCGATCGACTTCGCGATCCGCTGGAACGGGGTGTCGACCGCCCACTTCGGCACGTGCACGTCGAGGTAGCGGGTGAGCGCGCCCAGGACGAGCACGACCGCGATGCCCGCCACGACGTCGGTGCGGGTGGGTGTCGGATTCGCCTGCAGCGCCGCGGTTTCGGAGACCTTCGGCTCGCTCATCAGGGCACCAGCCAATCCGGGACGACGCCGGCCAGCACCAGCGCGATCAGCGCGAGCCCGGTGAGGGTGGCCAGCCAGTCCTCGTTCCACCGGAAAAGGGAACCGCCGTCCGCGTTCCGCGGCGGAGGTGTGTGCTGCTCGGACACGAGTCACTCCTCATCGATCCCCGCGTGCGGCACCGCAGCGGGATTCGCACGGTAACAACGGCGGAGGGCCGCGCCCAGGATTGCGTTCAGCTCGAGCCGATCGGCGCGACACACCCGTGCGCGCTAACACACTGGATACACTGCCGCACTGCCCGCTTCACACACCGGCCACACACTCGGCTGATGCGTATCCAGGGCCCCACCGTCGCCGAGATCCTCGCCTCCCACGAGAGCGGGACCGGGTCACCCGTGCGGACCGCCGCGCGGGTCGCCGACGCGATCGAGGCGCGCGGCGAGGACGGCACGTGGATCACCGCGGTCCCCCGCGAGCAGCTGCTCGCCGCCGCGACCGCGATCGAGAACCGGCCGGGCGCACGGACGCTGCCGCTCTACGGGGTGCCCTTCGGGGTGAAGGACAGCATCGATGTCGCCGGCTGGCCGACCACGCTGGCCTGCCCCGGCTACGCCTACACCGCCACCGCCACGGCGCCCGCCGTGCAGCGGCTGCTGGACGCGGGCGCGCTGTTCGTCGGCAAGACGGCCCTGGACCAGTTCGCCACGGGCCTCAACGGCACCCGCACGCCGTATCCGATCCCGCGCAGTGTCTACGGCCGCGACCTCATCTCCGGTGGTTCCAGCTCGGGTTCGGCGCTGGCGGTGGCGCTGGGGCAGGTGCCGTTCTGCGTGGCGACCGACACGGCCGGGTCCGGCCGGGTTCCGGCCGCGCTCAACGGCATCGTGGGCTGGAAACCCTCGCGCGGCCTGATCAGCACGGTCGGGCTGGTGCCCGCGTGCCGGTCCCTGGACTGCATGACGCTCATGGGCACCCGCGTCGAGGACCTGGACCGCGCCTTCGCGGTGATGGCCGCCCCCGACGCCGACGACCCGTGGAGCCGTGACCGCGGTCCCCGCCACGACGGCGCCCCGATCCGGGTCGGGCTGCCGGACCCCGGGGAGCTGAGCTTCTTCGGTGACGCGCCGTTCCGGACCGCGCATCTGGCGCTGCGGGAGCGGCTGCCGGGCCTGGGTTTCGAGACCACCCCCACCACGCTGCGGCCGTTCCTCGACGCCGGCGAGCTGCTGTATCAGGGGCCGTGGGTGGCCGAGCGGCTGGTGGAGTTCGACGAGTTCCTGCGCGAACAGCCACAGGCGATCCTGCCCGTGATCCGTGACATCCTCACCGGCGGCTACCGTTTCGACGCCATCGACGTCTTCCGCGCCCAGCAGCGGCTGCAGGAGCTCAAGGCCCGGGTCGCCCGGCTGTGGGCGGAATTCGACGTGCTGGTCGTGCCGACGATCGGCACCACCTTCACCGTCGGGCAGGTGCTCGCCGACCCGATCGCCACGAACACCGTCCTCGGGCACTACACGCACTTCGGCAATCTGCTGGACCTGACCGCGATCTCGGTGCCGCTGGGCACCGTGTCCGACGGCAGGCCCGCCTCGGCGATGATCGTCGGCCCCGCGCTGTCCGACGACGTCGTGCTGGCGGCGGCCGCCCGGCTGCTCGACGAGCCACGCCCCACCACGGCCCATCCCGACCACCGGCTCGTCCAGGAAGAACACCGATGAACGCACGACAGATCGCGGCGCGCCCCGCGCCGTTCTCCTTCGATCCCGCCACCACCGCCCTGCTGGTGATCGACATGCAACGGGACTTCCTGCTACCGGGCGGTTTCGGCGAGAGCCTCGGCAACGATGTCGGGCTGTTGCGCACGGTCGTCGACCCGCTGGCCGCGCTGCTCGCCGGCGCCCGCGCGGCCGGGCTGACCGTCGTCCACACCCGCGAGGGACACCTGGCCGACCTGTCGGACTGCCCGCCCGCGAAGCTCGCCCGCGGCAATCCGTCCCAGCGGATCGGGGACCCCGGCCCCTACGGCCGCATCCTGATCCGCGGCGAGTACGGCCACGACATCGTCGACGACCTCGCCCCCGTCGCGGGCGAGGTCGTGATCGACAAACCGGGCAAGGGCGCGTTCTACGCGACCGAGCTGGGGGCGCTGCTCACCGCGCGGGACATCACCTCGCTGCTGGTCACCGGCGTCACCACCGAGGTGTGCGTGCACACCACCGTCCGCGAGGCCAACGACCGCGGCTACGAATGCCTGGTCGTCGCCGACTGCGTCGGTTCCTACTTCCCCGAATTCCAGCGTGTCGGACTGGAGATGATCGCCGCGCAGGGCGGCATCTTCGGCTGGGTCGCCGATTCGGCGGCGGTGCTGTCCGCGCTCTCCCCCTCCGCCGCCCCCGCGACGTCCCGCTGAACCCCCCGAGGAATACCCATGTCCGTCGACACGAAGTCCCCCGATCCCGTCGCGCCGCCGACTCTCCCGTGGTGGACCCGCGGTGACACCAACGCCTTCTTCGGCCTGTCGTTCAACATCCTGGTCAACGTCCTGACCCTGACCACCCTCACCATCGCGGTGGTGAAGATCCCCGGCGCCGACGTGCTCGGCACCGTGCTGCCCGCGCTCGGGGTGGCGCTGGTCCTCGGCAATCTCTACTACATGGTGCTGGCCCGCCGGCTCGCGCGACGCGAGAACCGCGCCGACGTCACCGCCCTCCCGTACGGGCCGTCGGTGCCGCACATGTTCATCGTCGTCTTCGTGGTCATGCTGCCGATCATGCTGAAGACCGGCGATCCCCTCCGCGCGTGGGCGGCGGGCCTGGCCTGGGCGTTCATGATCGGGGTGATCGTGATGATCGGGGCCTTCGTCGGGCCGTTCATCCGCCGGATCACCCCGCGCGCGGCCATGCTCGGCACCCTGTCCGGTATCTCGATCACCTTCATCGCCATGCGGCCCGCCGCGCAGATGTGGGAGGCCGCCTGGATCGGGCTGCCGGTGCTGGCCATCATCCTCGTCGGCTTCTTCACCGACGTGAAGCTGCCGGGCAACGTCCCGGTCGGGCTGGTGGCGCTGCTGGTGGGCACCGCCATCGGCTGGATCGGCGGGTACATGTCGGTGCCCGATGTGACCCAGGCGGCGCGCGACATCGCGGTCGGGATCCCGGACCTGCGCCTCGACCTGCTGTTCGACGGCCTCGGCGACCTCGTGCCGCTGCTGGCGACGGCGATCCCGCTGGGTGTCTACAACTTCACCGAGGCCATGTCGAACGTGGAGTCGGCGGCCGCCGCCGGGGACGACTACAACCTGCGCAGCGTGCTGCTGGCCGACGGTTTCGGCGCGATCCTCGGTGCGGCGTTCGGGTCGCCTTTCCCGCCCGCGGTGTACATCGGGCATCCGGGCTGGAAGGACGCGGGCGGGCGGGTCGGCTACTCGCTGGCCGCGGGCGCCGCCATCGCGGTGATGTGTCTGCTCGGCCTGTTCGGCCTGCTCGCCACGCTGCTGCCGATCCCCGCGATCGTGCCGATCCTGCTCTACATCGGCCTGCTCATCGGCGCCCAGGCGTTCCAGGCGGTGCCGTCCCTGCACGCGGTGGCCGTGGTCGCGGCGCTGCTGCCCAATCTCGCCGAGTGGGCCGTCGGCCAGATCGACAACTCGCTGGCCGCCGCGGGCACGACGGCCGCGAAGGTCGGGTCCGCGGCCTTCGGCCAGGCAGGCGTCGTCTACGACGGCCTGAAGATTCTGGGCTCCGGCGCGGTCCTCGCCGGCCTGATCCTCGGCGCCGTCGTCGCCTTCGTGCTGGACAAGCGCTTCCGCGCGGCCGCGCTGGCCGCCGCGGTGGGCGCGGGCCTGAGCTTCGTCGGCCTCATCCACGCTCCCGAGGTCGCCTGGGCCGCCGCGCCGCAGGTCGCCCTCGGCTACCTGTTCTTCGGCCTCGTCTGCCTCGCCTATTCCTTCGCCCCCGCCCCGGCTCCGGTCCCCGCGGGCCCGCCGCCGGAGCCGGAGACGCCGGGTCCGCCCGTCCTCGAAGGGAATCGGGAGCCCTAACACGACCGACACATTCCGGCCGCGGCCCTTTCACAGAGCGGGCCCATACTCGACGCAGGGTTCGGGACCCTCTGGGACCCTCTGGGACCCTCTGGGACCCTCTGGGACCCTTCGGGCCCCTCGGAGAAAGTGACTATCCGTCCCGCGGAGCCGGGCGATCGGTACGCCGACCGCCCGGCTCCGGCATGTGGACGATCAGAAGGCCCGGCAGCTGCGGATGTCGGTGGCCAGGATGGCCTTGGCGCCGAGTTCGGCCAGGGCGTCCATGAGTTCGTTGCCCTGCTTGCGCGGGACGAGCGCGCGGACCGCGACCCAGTCGGGGTCGGTCAGCGGGGACACCGTGGGCGACTCGAGGCCGGGGGTGATGGCCACGGCCTGTTCGAGCAGGGCCTTGGGGCAGTCGTAGTCCAGCATCAGGTACTGCTGGGCGAAGACCACGCCCTGGATGCGGTTGACGATCTGGTTGCGGGCCTTGTCGTCACGGTCCGAGCCCGCGCGCTCGATGAGCACACCCTCGGAGTCGCACAGGGATTCGCCGAAGGCGACCAGGTTGTGCTGGCGCAGGGTGCGGCCGGAGCCGACCACGTCGGCGATGGCGTCGGCGACACCGAGCTGGATGGAGATCTCCACCGCGCCGTCGAGCCGGATGACCTCGGCCTCGATCCCCCGGGCCGCCAGATCCGACAGGACCAGGTTCGGGTAGGAGGTGGCGATCCGCTTGTCGTAGAGATCCTCCACCTTCCACTCGTGCCCGGCGGGGGCGGCGTAGCGGAAGGTGGAGCGGCCGAAGCCCAGCGCGAGGCGCTCGGCGACGGGGGCGCCGGAGTCCAGCGCGAGGTCGCGGCCGGTGATGCCGAGGTCGAGCTCGCCGGAGCCGACGTAGATGGCGATGTCCTTGGGACGGAGGAAGAAGAACTCGACGCCGTTGGCGGTGTCGAGGACGGTCAGGTCACGGGAATCCGTGCGCTTGCGGTAGCCGGCCTCGGCCAGGATCGAGGTGGCCGACTCCGACAGCGAGCCTTTGTTCGGGACTGCGACGCGCAGCATGACAGGGTCCTTTCGGGGGAAGTGATCGACGACGTGCGGGCGACATCACAGATGTCGGTACACGTCCTCGAGCTTCAACCCGCGGCCGACCATCATGACCTGGACCCAGTACAGCAGCTGGGAGATCTCCTCGGCGAGTGCCTCGTCGCTCTCGTGCTCGGCGGCGAGCCAGATCTCGCCCGCCTCTTCCAGAACCTTCTTACCCTGGAAATGCACTCCGGCGTCCAGCGCGGCCACGGTGCCCGACCCCTCGGGGCGGGTCTGGGCACGATCCTGCAGCTCGGCGAACAGGGATTCGAAGTTCTTCACGGTAGGCGATTGTTTCATACGGGCGCCGCGCGACCGCACGCGGCCGTGACGGCGTCCGGTCCGCTGAACTGCGCGAAAACGCGCCGTGGCGATCGCGATCACCACGGCGCGTCCGGAACGAGCTCAGCCGAGCAGTTCGCGCAGCTCCGCGACCGCCACCTTCAGCTCGTCGGCGAAGGTGTGCATGGCCTCGGCCACCGGCTCGGGCGTGGCCAGGTAGAGGTTCCAGCGGTCGGGCAGCAGCACGTAGGCCACGCCGATGCACTTCGGGCTCGTCGACCCGAACCCGAAGAAGTTGATGTACTGCGACGGGGCCGAGCTGGTCGAGAGGTAGTCGTCGCGCATGATCGTCCAGCCGGGGCTGTCGAAGAGCGCGATCGACTCGTCGGCCACGCCGAGTTCGGCGCCGCGGCGGCGCTGGATCCACTGCAGCTCCCACAGGTGCTGCTCGGGGGCGCGCCCGGCCTGGCAGTCCTTGGCGCGCGCGACGTGGGCCTCGGCGGCGGTGCGGGCGGCCGCCACGCGGGTCTCGCGGTCGGCCTCGGGGTCGACCATGGCGTCGACGAACGCCACCATCTCCGGGGTGATGACCCGCATGGCCTCGGTGCGGCCGTTGCGGTACTGGCGGGTGGCGATGGACTCGTAGGTCGCGCCGGTGAGGCCCTTGCTGCGCCGGTGGGCGAGCTGGTAGCTCAGCTGGGCGAACGCGTCGGGCGAGATGCCCAGCTTCTTGGCGTCGGCGGTGCCGAAGTCGTCGAACGACACGGTGAGGGTGGCGTTGGCGGCGGCGTAGCGCGCGAAATCGGCGCCCGCGGCGGCGATGTCGGCGCGGGCGGCCGAGTCGAGGGTGAACTCGATCGGCTCGACGGGCGGCAGCCCCTGCGCCTGCGCGCCGCTGGTGGCGGCGTGGTCGGCGGCGGACCGTTCCAGCAGGGTGTCGACGAACGACAGCACGGTGGTGCCGTCGAGGCCGCAGTGCTCGATGTTGATGCCCGCCCGCCCGTCGGCGAAGACGAGGAAGGTGACCGACTTGTCGAAGTACCGGTTGGCCGAGTCGCCGTGCAGCAGCTGATCGGTGAAGTGCTGCTCGTCGCGGGGCGCGAAGTCCTCGAGGGCGACGGCGAACAGCGCGGTCTCGATCGCGTCGAAGGCCGCGACGTTGGCGGGCTCGGCCAGCAGCGCGGCCCGGCTGCGCGCCCATTCGGCGCGGGCCTTGGTGGTGAGGTGCCCGACGGAGGTGTCGGTGGGGACCGGGCGGGTGCCGGCCTTGAGGACCGCGCGCAGGCCGTCGACGAGGTCGTCGAGGGAGTAGGGGGCGCCGTCGGGCCCGATGACGTCGAGCCGGAAGGGCGCGCCCCGGTAGAAGACCACGATGTGGCGGGCGTCGGAGGGGCCCGGCTGTTCGTCGCTGTAGGGCTTGCGGACGGTGTCCTGCACCTCGCCCGGGATGCGGGTCTCGGAGAACAGGTACTTGTTCTGCCACATCGACAGCGCCTGGCCGCGCTGGGTGACCGGCGGGATCTCCTCCCGGTCCAGCGCGAGCTTGTAGTCGACCGCGGCGATGATCAGCGCGGCGGCCCGCTCGACCTGCCCGGCGGCGGTCGAGGCGGCCAGCGGGGTGTCCTCGCGGAAGGAGAAGAAGAAGTTCGCGTTGAGCGCGATCCGGTCGCGGCGGCCCAGGTAGCGCGACCACCAGAAGTCGTCGAGCCAGCTGCCGACACCGGGGGTGGCGTCGTAGTCGACCAGGGCCTGGTGCAGGACGCGACCGGCCCCACCGGGCCGCAGCAGCTCGGCTACCGCGGCCTCGGTGGTGGCGTATTCGCCGGCGTCGAGCAGCGGCGCGCACCACTGCAGGAACCGCTCGGCGCTCTCGTCGAGCGTCGGCAGGGGAACCCGGGGCAGGCTGTCTTCGGCGGCGAACGTGGACTGGTTCAATCGGTGTCCTCGAGGTCGGAGTGCGGACGGGACAGGAACAGGGTGGCATAGAGCCAGCCCTCGGACTCGTGATCGGTGGTGTCGATTCCCTTGGCCGCCAAGGCGTTCAGGACCTGTTGCTGTTCCTGGGCGGAAGCGAACCGGCGTTGGGCGAACATACCCGGCATGGCCTTCGTTCGGTAGCCCAGTGCCTCGAGCTCGGCCTCCATGGGCGTGAAGTCGAACATGCGGAGCACGAAATGCGCCATCCAGGGCAGATGTCCGGGTTCGGCGCCCGCGACCCGGGACAGCGTCTTCTCGGTGATGTAGCCGATGCACCCGGTGGAGACGACCAGGTCGGCGGAGGCGAGCACGCGCCGCTGCGCCTCGGTGGGCTCGGTGTCCTCGAGGTCGGCGTGCACGAAGTCGTGCAGGAAGCCTGCGGCGTGCGCGTAGGTCAGCGCCGGGCGGGACGCGTCCATACCGACGAAGCGTACGTCGGGCATCCGGTCGTGCCGCAGGCGCGCCCGGTCGGCGGCGATGAGGTCGGCCCGTTCGGCGTCCTCGCCCGCGTCGCGGTAGTGCGCGGCGAGTTCGTCGACGCCGGTGTCCAGGCGCAGGAGCGCCGCGTTCACACCGTAGGAGCAGCCGAGGTCGAGCACCGTGGGGATCCGGCCGGGCCGCGCGGCCCGCAGTTCGCGCAGCTGCTGGGCGAAGACCGGCTTGGCCAGTTCCGGGATCCGGTAGTCGAGTTCGTGCATCCGCGCGAAGTACGCGCGCGGATCGGCACTGGTGTAGATGTCGTCGAAGGAGGCTTTCCCGGTGGTGTGCAACGGAACGGACATGGGCGGTTCCTTTCGTCGAGCAGGCTGAGCGCAGACCCCCGCGCTCAGTCGAGTAACCGGTCTCCCCGGTCACCGCGGACGGCGTCGGCCGCGGCGGCCACGTGATCGGGCAGAACGCGGCCGAAGAGCTGCCTGGTGCGTTCGACGGTGCCGATCATCCCGGGCCGGTCGGTGTAGGCGAAGATGGCCGAGTGCCGTTGTCCCGCACCGGCGACCTCGGAGACCCGGTGCAGCGAGAAGCGGCCCTTGAACAGCTGGAGGTCGCCGGGCCGGAGTTCGAGCCTGCGCACGAGCCGCTCCCCCGTGCCGGTGAGCACGGCACGCACGTCGCCGAGGTTCTCCTCGCGCGGGGTGCGGATATTGGGGCAGTATTCGAAGACCCCGCCCGCGTCGGGGCGCCGGGTCAGCATGCTGACGGTGAATTCGTTGGTGTCGAAATGCCACGGGTGCGACATGCCCGGCGACACCACGTTCAGGCACAATCCCGCCAGCGGATCGGCGAATTCGTGCAGCGCGTCGAGTTCGAAGCAGTCGGCGACGAAACGCTGGAACACCGGGTCGGTGTACAGGCGGGCGATGAGGGAATCGGCCGGGATGCGGTCGCGGGCGACGAAGGCGTTGCCGCGTTCGAGCACGATGCGGCCCGGATGGTCCTCGGGCAGTTCGGTGTCGAGGGGAATGTTGTACGCGTTGACCCGCTCGACCTCGTAATGGGCGTGCGGGGCGATGCGTTCGCCCTCGGTGCGCAGGATCTCCTGCAGTTCCGGCCGCAGGAATTCCCGCAGCACCGTGCACCCGTCCTCGGCGAGTTCGGCGCGGGCGGTCCGCACCGCCGCCTGCCAGCCGGCGCCGCCGGGTTCGGTGAGCGGATACCGTGTGATGTCGACGATTTCGTCGAGCCCCCGTGTCCCGGTCATGGACCCATTATTCGGGAGAAGATCGCGACGCGCCCGGGGTTTCGCCGAAATCACCGAACTGCGGGAACAATCACGAAACCATCAAATGGCTTGTGTACCAATGGTTTACATGGGTACTCCGGTGGTCACGGAGGTGTGCGCGCGTGATCATCGCGCACCGGCGCGCGGCACCGGCGCCACGATCAGGACAGGGCGCTCATCGCCTCGGCGAGGTGCTCGGCGCCGAGGCCGACCAGCGTGTCGCGGTGGATCCGCCCGGGGGCGTGCGGCACCGGGATCTCGCACGGGATCACGATCAGCGCGCAACCGGCCGCCTGCGCGGCCAGCGCCCCGGTCGGCGAGTCCTCGACGGCCACACAGTCACCCGGCGCCAGGCCGAGCAGCGCGGCGGCGCGGCGGTAGATGTCGGGCGCGGGCTTGCCGTGCGGCACCTCGTCGCCGCAGACCGAGACGTCGAAGAAGTCGCGGCCGAGGGTGTCGAGCCCGAACTCGGTCAGCGAGCGCTTGGTGTTGGTGACCAGCGCGCTGCGCAGACCCGCGTCGCGCACCATGCCCAGCGCGTCCTTCGCGCCGGGCCGCCACGGGATCGGCCCGTGCATCAGCTCGGTGACCCGCCTCTCCAGGAAGTGCCCGGCCGCGAGGACGTTCTCGGGCGAGGCGGCCACGCCGATACCGTCGAACAGGATGCGCAGGGCGTTGGGGCCCGAGGCGCCGATGAGGGCGTGGCGGGTCTCGTCGGTGAGCTCACGGCCGTGCTCGCGGGCCAGTTCGCGCACCGCGATGTCCCACAGCTTCTCCGAGTCCAGGAGGGTGCCGTCCATGTCCCACAGCACCGCCGCCGGTCGCCTGCTCACTGTTCCCGCTTCCTGTCGATGTCCCCCGCGCCGCGGTCCAGGGTATCGGCCACGGCTCAGACGCCCGAGGAGACGATCTGCAGCGACCCGCCGGAGCCCCCGACCTGGATCCACCGGTTCTCCGAGGTCACGGTGCCGTCGGCCAGGCGATAGGTCAGGGTGACCACCGCCCGGTCGGCGCCGCTGGGGGTGATGGCACCCACACCGACCGAGCGCACGGTGGACCAGAACGAGGAGTACTGGGCGAAGCCGCCGGTCTGGGCCTGATAACCCGGCGACAGCTGCGACCAGGCGCCGGAGACGTTGCCCGGCAGCATGCCGTAGTAGCCGGCGATGAACGCGGCGATGCGGTCGGGCGTCGGCGGGCCGAAGGCGGTGGTGGTGATCGTGGTCGTCGGGGTGCCCGGCTTCGTCGTGGTGGCGCCCGGGGTGGTGCTGCCCGGGGGCACCGTGGTCTGGCCCGGTGCCGCGCCCGGCACCGGGCCCGTGGTGCCGGTGGGGGTGACCGGGACGGTGACGGTGACCGTGCGCGGGGTCAGCGACACGCTGCCCTCGGCGTCGGTGACCGGGACCAGGGTGGTCTGCACGACGACCTGCTGTTCGGCGGTCCGCTGGGGCTCGCCGCGGTCGCGGGTGACGATCAGGACGGCCAGGGCGACCACCAGCGCGGCCACGGTCGCCGCCAGCCAGCGCACGGCGCGCGAGTCCTTCGCCGACGCCTGGTCGGGCAGGTCGTCGAGGGTGCCCGGGCCGCGCACCGGTGCCGGGGCGGGCGCGGCCGGCCGCGCGGCCGCGCCGGCCCCCGCCAGGAC
>NZ_BAGK01000130.1 GCF_000308795.1 Nocardia thailandica NBRC 100428
ACCGCGAGAAAACGGCGGCCCCCGCCTGACCCGAACCCGAAACGGCCGTACGCCGGACCGGATCCCCGGTCCGGCGTACGGCCGTTCGCGGCCTATTCCAGTTCGCCCTCGGTCTCGAGGTACACCTGGCGCAGCCGGTCCAGCGTCTCGGACTCCGGGTGCTCCCAGAGCCCGCGCTCGGCGGCCTCGAGCAGGCGTTCGGCGATGCCGTGCAGCGCCCACGGATTCGACTGCTCCATGAACTTGCGGTTCACCTCGTCGAACACGTAGCTCTCGGTGAGCTTCTCGTACATCCAGTCGGCGACCACGTTCGTGGTGGCGTCGTAGCCGAACAGATAGTCGACGGTGGCGGCCATCTCGAAGGCGCCCTTGTAGCCGTGCCTGCGCATGGCCTCGAGCCAGCGCGGGTTGACCACGCGGGCACGGAAGACCCGGGCCGTCTCCTCCGACAGGGTGCGGGTGCGCACCGCGTCGGGGCGGGTGGAGTCGCCGATGTAGGCCTCGGGGTTCCGGCCGGTCAGCGCGCGCACCGTGGCGACCATGCCGCCGTGGTACTGGAAGTAGTCGTCGGAGTCGGCGATGTCGTGTTCGCGGGTGTCGGTGTTCTTGGCGGCGACCGCGATCCGCCGGTACGCGGTGCGCATGTCGTCGGCGGCCGGGGCGCCGTCGAGGTCGCGGCCGTAGGCGTAACCGCCCCAGGTGGTGTAGACCTGCGCGAGGTCGTCGTCGGTGCGCCAGCTCTTGGAGTCGATGAGCTGGAGCAGGCCGGCTCCGTAGGTGCCCGGCTTGGAACCGAAGATGCGGGTGGTCGCCCGGCGGGCGTCGCCGTGCTCGGCCAGGTCGGCCTCGGCGTGGGCGCGCACGTGGTTCCGCTCGGCCGGTTCGTCGAGGTCGGCGACCAGGCGGACCGCGTCGTCGAGCAGGGCGAGGACATGCGGGAAGGCGTCACGGAAGAAGCCCGAGATGCGGACGGTGACATCGATGCGCGGGCGGCCCAGCTCCTCGAGCGGGATCACCTCGAGGGTGGTGACGCGGCGGCTGGCCTCGTCCCACACCGGCCGGACCCCCAGCAGCGCCAGGACTTCGGCGATGTCGTCGCCGGAGGTCCGCATGGCCGAGGTACCCCAGATGGACAGGCCGACCGAGGTCGGATATTCCCCGTGGTCCGTCCGGTAGCGGTCAAGCAGCGACTCGGCCATGGCCTGACCGGTCTCCCACGCCAGGCGCGACGGCACGGCCTTGGGGTCGACGGAATAGAAATTGCGGCCGGTCGGCAGGACGTTGATCAGGCCGCGCAGGGGCGAACCGCTCGGGCCCGCCGGGATGAAGCCGCCGTTCAGCGCGTGCAGCACCCGGTCGACCTCGACACTCGTCTCGCGCAGGCGCGGGACGACCTCGGTGGCGGCGAAGCGCAGGACGGTGGCCACCGATGCCAGGCGCGCCGCGTCGGTCGCCGCCTCGGGCGCGCGGGCGGCGCTGTCGGTCGGGTCCGCAGCGGCGGGCAGGCCGGGCGTTCCGCCCGCCGCGTCGCCATTGTCGAGAACGACCGCGGCGAAGTCGGCGACCAGGCCGTCGACCGCGTCGACGGACCAGTCCGCCGCCTGCAGCGCGCCGAGGATCTCGCGGGCCCGCGCCTCGATCACGTCGACCCGGCCGCGCGCCTCGTCCCCGGACTCGCTGAGCCCCAGCGCCTCCCGCAGGCCGGGCACGTTCTGCTCGCCGCCCCACAGCTGGCGGGCGCGCAGCATGGCCAGCACCAGGTCCAGTTCCATCTCGCCCTGCGGCGCCTGGCCCAGGATGTGCAGCCCGTCGCGGATCTGCACGTCCTTGATCTCGCACAGCCAGCCGTCGACGTGCATGAGCATGTCGTCGAAGACGTCCTCGTCGGGGCGTTCGGTCAGGCCCAGGTCGTGGTCCATCTTCGCGGCCCGCATGAGCGTCCAGATCTGCTGGCGGATGGCGGGCAGCTTGGCCGGGTCCAGCGCCGAGATGTTGGCGTGCTCGTCGAGCAGCTGCTCGAGGCGGGAGATGTCGCCGTAGGTCTCCGCGCGCGCCATCGGCGGGATCAGGTGGTCGACCAGCGTGGCGTGGGCGCGGCGCTTGGCCTGGGTGCCCTCGCCCGGATCGTTGACCAGGAACGGGTAGATCAGCGGCAGGTCGCCGAGGGCGGCGTCGGTGCCGCAGGACGCCGACATGCCGAGGGTCTTGCCGGGCAGCCACTCCAGGTTGCCGTGCTTGCCCAGGTGCACCATGGCGTCGGCGCCGAACCCGCCCTCCGCCTCGGGCAGGGCCAGCCAGCGGTAGGCCGCCAGGTAGTGGTGGCTCGGCGGCAGGTCGGGGTCATGGTAGATGGCGACCGGGTTCTCGCCGAAACCGCGGGGCGGCTGCACGATGAGCACGATGTTGCCGAAACGCAGTGCGGCGATGACGATCTCGCCCGCGGGATCGGCCGAGCGGTCGACATACAGCTCGCCCGGCGGCGGCCCCCACGCCTCGACCACGGCCTCGCGCAGGTCCTCGGGCAGGGTCTGGAACCAGCGGGTGTAGGTGGCGGCGCCGATGCGGATCGGGTTGCCCTCCAGCTGTTCGGCGGTGAGCCAGTCCGGGTCCTGGCCGCCCGCCGCGATGAGCGCGTGGATCAGGGCGTCGCCGTCGCGTCCGGCCAGGCCGGGGATCTCGCCGTCGGCCCCGAGATCGTATCCGGCGGCACGCAGTTCGGTGAGCAGCCGGATGGCGCTGGCCGGGGTGTCCAGGCCGACGGCGTTGCCGATGCGGGCGTGCTTGGTCGGATAGGCCGAGAGCATGAGGACCAGGCGCTTGTCGGCCGCGGGGATGTGGCGCAGGCGGGCGTGCCGCACCGCGATGCCGGCGACCCGGGCCGCGCGCTCGGCGTCGGGGACGTAGGTCGACAGGCCGTCGGCGTCGAACTCCTTGAAGGAGAACGGGACCGTGATGATGCGGCCGTCGAACTCCGGCACCGCGACCTGGGTGGCGACGTCGAGCGGGGACAGCCCGTCGTCGTTGGCCGCCCACTGCTCGCGGCTGCTGGTCAGGCACAGGCCCTGCAGGATGGGCACGTCGAGGGCGGCGAGCGCCGCGACGTCCCAGGCCTCGTCGTCGCCGCCCGCCGAGGCGGCGGCGGGCTTGGCGCCGCCGGCGGCCAGGACGGTGACGACCAGGGCGTCCGCGCGGGCGAGGGTCTCGAGCAGCGCGGGCTCGGCGGTGCGCAGCGACGCGCAGTAGACCGGCAGCGCGTTCGCGCCCGCGTCCTCGATCGCCGAGCACAGCGCGTCGACGTAGGCGGTGTTGCCCGCCAGGTGCTGGGCCCGGTAGTAGACGACGGCGACGGTCGGGGCGCCCTCGACGCGGCGGGCCGGGCGGTCGAGTTCCCCCCACGCGGGCAGCTGCACCGGCGGCTCGAAACCGTGCCCGGTGAGCAGCACGGTGTCGGAGAGGAAGTGGTGCAGCTGGCGGAGGTTGTCCGGGCCGCCCGCCGCGAGATAGTTGTGGGCGTCGGCGGCGACGCCCACCGGCACCGTGGAGCACTCCATGAGCTCGGCGTCCGGCGCGATCTCGCCGCCGAGCGCGACCATCGGCACCCCGCTCGCGGCGACCGCGGCCAGCCCGTCCTCCCAGGCGCGCTTGCCGCCGAGGATGCGCACGATCACCAGGTCGGCGCCGTCCAGCAGAGCGGGCAGATCGTCGACCAGCAGCCGCGCGGGGTTGCCCCACCGATAGTCGGCCCCGCTGGCGCGTGCGCTGAGCAGGTCGGTGTCGGAGGTGGACAGCAGCAGGATCACAGGGGACCTTCCTTGGGTGACGCGCCCGGCGGTGTGTGCTCGCCGGTGAGGGTCTGGCTGTGACAGTGGCGCGACCGCC
Organism: Nocardia thailandica NBRC 100428; assembly: GCF_000308795.1. GTDB lineage: Bacteria > Actinomycetota > Actinomycetes > Mycobacteriales > Mycobacteriaceae > Nocardia > Nocardia thailandica. The sequence continues at coordinate 3,880 of NZ_BAGK01000130.1, forward strand.
CGGAATCCCACCGGTTTCCTCGTCGCCCGCCGAGCACCGTCATGCTAGCGGCCGACCCGCGCGGCCGGGCCCCCGACCTGTGGCGCTCCCGTTCCACCGTTCTCGCACAGCGTAATTCGATTTCAATACAGCCCTGTATCGTAATGGGGACCGTCCGAGCCGGAGGAGAATCCCATGATCGTCGAGTACATCCGCTACACCGTCGGGGCCGACCGGGCCGAGGCGTTCCTCGCCGCCTACGACACCGCCGCCGAGGTCCTGGACGCGGACCCACACTGCCTGGCCTACGAGATCGCCCGGGGCGTGGAGGAGCCGGAGCACTTCGTGGTGCGCATCGAATGGGACTCGGTGCGCGGCCACGAGGAGGGCTTCCGCACCAGCCCGGCGTTCGGGCGCTTCTTCGCCGCCGTCCGCCCCTTCTTCGGCGACATCCAGGAGATGAAGCACTACGCGGTGCACCGCTCCGCGTAGTTCCCGGACCACCGGCCGCGCGGCCTTACAGTACGGGGATGCACCGACACGGCGGCCCGCGGTGACCGGCCGGACCCGCGACGACGGGATCGACGCCCGCATCCTGGCCGTGGCGGGCCGGCACCTGGCCCGCCACGGCTACGCGGGCATGTCCCTGGCCGCGGTGGCCGCGGAGGCCGAGACCACCCGCCAGGCCCTCTACCGCCGCTGGCCGACCAAGGCCGCCCTCGCCGACGCCGTCGTCGCCACCCTCGGCCCCGCCGACACCCCCGCGCCCCCCGCACGCGTTCGACGCGCTCGTCGCCGAACTCACCGCGTTCTCCCACGACATCACCCGCCCGGGCCGCCTGTCGCTGGTCGGCACCATGCTCCAGGACACCACCGATCAGCGGGTCCTCGACCGCTACCGCCGCACCGTGATCGCGCCGCGGCGATCCCGCCTGCGCGCGATCCTGGAATCCGCTCGCGCGGCGGGGGAGATCGACGCGGGCGCCGACCTCGAGGTCGCGCTGACGATGTGCACCGGCAGCTGGTACGGGCGTGCCCTGGCCGGCGAGCCGGTGCCCGGCGACTGGCCACGGCGGACGGCGGCGCTGGTGTGGCGGGCGCTCGGGGGTGTACCGCCCGGACCGTGAATGCCGCCCTCGGCCGGTCAGCGCGGGCCCGGCCGGTCCGCCGGGCCCTCGGGGTCGATCGGCATGGCGAGGGTGAGCAGGTCGCCGTCGTCGGCGGAGCGGACGCGGGCGGGGAGGTCGCGGCCGGTGAACTCGAGCATGACGTCGGGGCCGACGCCGCCGGTGACGGCCGGGTGCAGGACGGTGATGTCGAAGTGCACGGTGAGGTCGTCGCCGGTCGTCGTCGCGGCGAGCCGGGCGGGTTCGGCGCCCGGCGTGCCCACCTCGACGGTGCCCGATCCGGATCGGAGGCGCAGGCGGACGACCCGGTCGTGGTGGGCGTCGAGCACGCGCAGCAGGTCGGCGCGGGCGAGGACGGCGCGGGTGCGGACCGGGCCGAGGCCGTCGAGGACGACCCGGTGGTCCGGGAACGCGGCGCCCGGCGCGCCGCAGCGCCGGGTCTCCCCGTCCGCGCCGACGGCGAGCTCCTCGCCGGCCGCCCGCAGGGTGATCTCGGGGCGCCGCCGCACCCACGACAGCAGGGCGCGCAGGTCCCCGGCCGTCGCGGTCACCGCCCACGGCACGCCCGCGGGCGCCGCGATCCGGACGGTGCGCAGCGTCAGTCGGTAGCGGTCCGTCGCGACGAGCACCAGCGCGGATTCCGCCGCCTCCAGACGCACCGCGTCCAGCACGGGCAGCTCCGGATCGACCACCGTCGCCGGAAGAACCTGCTCGACGGCCGCGGCGAACGCGGGGCCGCCGAGGCGGATCTCCCCCGCGGGCTCGCCGGGCGCAGGCCGCGGGTCCGGGGCCGCCGGGGAGACGGCCGCAGCGACCGGTCGGCTCGGCGAATCGTCCGGCAGCAGAGCCGACTTGGCGGCCCGGGCGGCGGCACGGAGGTCGGCGAGGTGGCGGGTGGCGGCGTCGAGTCGGGTGTCGATGAGGTCGGCGGCGGCGCGGGGGTCGGGCTCGGCGAGGACGGCGGTGACGTCGGCGAGCGGCAGGCCCGCGGCGCGCAGCTGCCGGACCATGCGGGCGACGGGGATCTGGGCGGGGTCGTAGTAGCGGTAGCCGGTCGCGTCGTCGACGGCCGCGGGCACGAGCACGCCCGCGTCGTCGTAGAAGCGCAGGGCGGTCGCGGTCAGGCCGCAGGCGCGGGCGAAGGCGCCGATGGTGAGCAGGTCGGAGTCGATCACGCGCTCAGCCTGCGGCTTCGAGCGACTCGAAGGTCAAGGGCCGGTTCAGGGGTGCGCGGGGGCCGCCTCGCCGGCGCGCAGGCCCTCGGGCGAGCCGGTGCCCAGGGAGCGGTGCACGTTGTTGATCACCGAGTTGCCCAGCGCGTAGTTGCCGGTCCCGCCGATGACCGCGCCGACACCCGCGGGCACGACCGAACCGAACAGCAGCAGCGTGCGCTTGAGCAGGAAGTTGACCAGGAAGCGCTTGGCGGGCGAGTCGGGCATCGACGCCAGGCCGGGCACCCGGTCCACGACGACCGAGAACCACTGCTTGGAGGAGTGGCCCGCGGTCTGCTGCAGCGCGCTGGTTCCGGCCTTGCCCAGCACGATCTCGGAGACCATGTGCCTGCGGCGGCTGTCGCCGTCGTCGACCCCGTACGCCGCGGCGATGCCGCTGCCGAGCAGGGCCGAGGCCTCGAGGAAGATCGCACTGTCGGCGAAGGACAGCACGACACCGAGCACGGTCCCGACGCCGGGGATCACCGCGCTCAGGCCGACCGCGACGCCGCTGGTGGTGACGACGCCGAGATACTGGCGCTCCAGGCGCCGCGTGAGTTCCTGGGTCGACCGGTCCGGGTGGCGGCGCCCGAGCCACGCGACATAGGAGTCGGCCAGCGGGGCCTGCCGCGCCGAGACCCGGTCGAGCGCGGACACGAATCCCTTGTCGAACCATTCACGCAGCATCGGCGACCTCTCGGAAGCGTTGGGGGCGGGATCGCCCCCACCCTACCGGCCGCTCAGGTCAGATCGGCGTTGCCGTCGACGACTTTGAGCAGGTAGTGGAACTTCGCGACCCGCCAGGCGCCGTCGACCCTGGTGAGCGCGAGATCGTAGCTGCCGACGAAGGTGCGGGTGACGCCGTTCACCGCGGCGTTGTTCACGTGGACGGCGATGGAATCGGCGTGCACGCGCGCCTGGTCGCCGTCGAGGTCGATCAGGTGGTTGCCGGACTGGTGGTGGATGGCGTCGAGGGGGTCGAGGCCGGCCTGCCAGTCGGCGACGATGTCCTTCGCCGGGCGCAGCGACTGCCCCGCCCCGAAGCCGCCGTCGAAGTCGACCTCGTCGGCGAAGACGGTGGTCAGCTCGTCCCAGCGCTTCTGGTCGCAGTAGACGAACATGCGGGTGACGGCGTCGATGATGGCGAATCTGTCGGCGAGGGCGGCGATTTCGGTCATGGGGGTGACAGTAGGCGGCGCCGCCGCCGCGCTCCACTCGAACACCGCCCGCCTGCGGCGCCGACCGCGCCGGTCGCGCGGCGGCGCGGGTCGTAGGCTGGACGCATCATGACCCGTGACACCCCCGACGCCTGCCCGGGCGTGCTGCGCCTGCACCAGGCGGCCGACGGTCCCCTGGCCCGGATCCGGCTCCCCGGCGGACGGCTCGAACCCGCCCAGACGCAGGCGCTGGCCGAGGCGGCGCGCGACCTCGGCGACGGCGCCATCGAGCTGACCTCGCGCGGCAACGTGCAGCTGCGCCGGGTCGGCGACGCGGACGCGCTGGCGCGGCGGCTGGCGGCGGCCGGGCTGCTGCCCAGCGCCACGCACGAGCGGGTCCGCAACATCGTGGCCTCCCCGCTGTCGGGCCGGGTCGGCGGCTGGGCCGACGTGCACCCGCTGGCCGCCGCGCTCGACGCCGGGATCCAGGGCGATCCGCGCCTGTCCGGGCTGCCGGGCCGGGTGCTGTTCACCCTCGACGACGGGCGCGGTGACGTCAGCACGCTGCGCGGTGACATCGGCATCCAGGCGCTCGGCGCGGACGAGTTCGCGCTGCTGCTGGCCGGCGCCGACACCGGGATCCGGGTGACGGCGGCCCGGGCGGTGGAGGTGATGCTCGACGCCGCGCGCGGTTTCCTTGACCTGCGCGGCGCCGGTGCCGCCGGGCAGTGGCGGCTGCACGAGATCGAGGGTGGCGCGGAACGGGTCGCCGAGGCGCTCGCCCTGTCCCCGGTCGCGGGCCGGGTCGCGCTCGGCGACACCCACGACCTCCCCATCGGCTGGCTCGCGCAGGACGACGGCCTGGTGAGCCTGGGCGCGGGTGTCCCGCTGGGCTCGCTGCCCGCGCGCACGGCGGAGTTCCTCGCCGCGGTCGAACGCCCGCTGTTCGTGACCCCGTGGCGCAGTGTGGTGCTCGCCGACATGGACGAGGGCACCGCAGAGACCGTGGTGCGCGTGCTCGCCCCGCTCGGCCTGATCTTCGACGCCGCCTCGCCGTGGCTGCGGGTCAGCGCGTGCGCCGGGCGACCGGGGTGCGCGAAGTCGCTGACCGACGTGCGGGCCGACGCGGCGGCGGCGGTCGAATCCGGGCGGGTGCGCCTCGACCGCGGGACCGTCCCGCCGCCCGGGGACGTGGTGCCCGCGGCCGAGGTCGAGGTCGGCGGCAGGCAGCACTGGTCGGGCTGCGAGCGGCGCTGCGGGCGGCCGCGCGGTCCGGTCACCGATGTCGTCGCGACCGCCGGGGGGTACCGCGTCGAGGAGTGAGCGTCAGTGCAGCTCCAGCGTGCAGCACTTGATGCCGCCGCCGCCCTTCAGCAGTTCGGACAGGTCGACCGGGATCGGGACGAAACCGCGGTCGCCGAGCTGGGCGGCCAGGCCCGGCGCGTGCGGGGTCAGGAAGACGTGGCGGCCGTCGCTGACCCCGTTGAGCCCAAGGACCAGGGCGTCGGCCTCGCTCGCGACGATCGCGTCCGGGTAGAGCGTCTCGAGCACGTCGCGGGCGGCGGCGGAGAAGGCGGGCGGGTAGTAGGCGATCGTGGTGTCGTCGAGAACCATGAGCGCGGTGTCGAGGTGATAGAAGCGCGGGTCGACGAGCTCGAGCGAGACCACCGGCAGCGCGAAGAACTCCTGCACCTCGGCGTGCGCGCCGAGGTGACAGCGGAACCCCATCCCGGCCAGGATGCGCTGCCCGGCGACCGCGAAATCGCCCTCGCCCTCGTTGTGTTCCCCCGCGACCGCGAGCCGGGAGTGCCCGTTGGCGGCGAACCAGCGGTGGAACGCCGGGCCCTCGGGGCCGCGTTCGGGATGGGCGAAGCGGGCCGAGAGGGTGCGCCCGCCGACGGACAGGCCGCTGTTGGCGGCGAACACCATGTCGGGCAGGCCCGGCTCGCCCGGCACCACCTGGACCCGGTGCCCGAATTCCTCGTAGGTCTCGCGCAGCACGGTCCACTGGGCCAGGGCCCGGGCGCGGTCGACCGGCTCGCCCGGGTTCATCCACGGGTTGATGGCGTAGGCGACGTCGAAGTACTCCGGCGAGCACAGGACGAAGCGGCGCGGGGTGGCGACGCGCAGCGGGGTCGGTTCGGGGGCGCGGAGCCCGGTGACGACGGTCAAGGGGAACCTCCCGTGACACAGGCGGACGGTTCCCACGACAGTATTCGGCGTTCCGTTGCACCGGATACACCGAATCATTGCGTTGTCCGGGCCGGACCCGGTGATTCGTTGCGTGGTCGCGGGTCAGGGCAGGCGCCGGGCCAGGTGCTCGTAGTCGCGGACGAGCCCGTCCTCGTCCACGGTCAGCTGGGCGGTGAAATCCCGTGCGGCAGATGCGTATTCGATCAGCGCCGCGTCCCCGGCCCGGCCGCCCGGGGTGTAGACCTGGTCGCTGCGCAGCACCCGTAGCGACGGCACCTCCACCCAGGCCATGACGAAGGCGCGCGGCGGGCCCGCGGGGGCGCGGTGCAGGTCGTGGCGCAGGATCGGCATGGTGTTGGTCAGCGGGCACAGGCCGAGGTCGCAGTCGAGTGCCCCGGCGACCGCGCGCGGGTCGGCGAGGCCGGGCGCGGGCAGGTCCGCGGGCGGCGCGCCGTCGGCCGTCGCGACGGCCGACCACGCCCCGGACCCGTCGCGGTCCAGCCGCAGGCTCCGCGACCATCCCGCGCCCCGCACGGTCACCGCGAGCACGCGGGTGACCCACCCCGGACCGGTGTCCAGCGACCAGGCCGTCACGTAGTCGGCCGCGCGCGAGGTGCCAAGGGCCGTCAGGGCATCGGCGCGCAGCGTCACCGAGGCCGCGTCGAGGCGGCCCGGCTCGTCGACGCCGGTCCAGGCGATCGTCCGTCGTGTGGTCATGGCGGTGTCCTCTCCGGATCGGTCGGGTGCCCGGGGATTCGGTTCCCCGGGCCGGGTCCGCGTTACGGCGGCCCGCGCCGACCGCCGTGCGCGCGCATCGATGCGATGATGACGGCTCAGCGTGTCACCGACCGCAGGGAGCCACGTGGACGACATCGACCGGCGCATCCTCGCCCAGTTGCTGACCAACGCCCGCGCCTCCTTCGCCGACATCGGGACCGCGGTCGGGCTGTCGGCGCCCGCGGTGAAACGGCGGGTGGACAAGCTCGTCGCGGGCGGGCAGATCACCGGCTTCACCGCGCAGGTCAATCCGGCGGCGCTCGGCTGGACGACCGAGGCCTACGTCGAGGTCTACTACCGCGACAACATCTCCCCCGCCGAGCTGCGGCGCACGCTCGAGCCGATCCCGCAGGTCGTGGGCGTGTGGACCATCGCGGGCGAGGCCGACGCCCTCGTGCACGTGATGGCCACCGACATGGCCGAGATCGAGGTGACCGTGGAACGGATCCGGGAGAACGCGCGGGTCGGGCGCACCCGCAGCGCGCTGGTGATGTCGCGCATCCTCGAGCGCGCCCGCACCTGACACCGACCGGGCGGCGGCCGCGCAATACAGTTACCCCCATGTCCGACCTTCGCACCAGCTACCTCACCGACGGGGCCGAGATCTACCGGCGCTCGTTCGCCACGATCCGCGCCGAAGCGGATCTGGCGGGTTTCCCGCCGGATGTGGAGAAGGTCGCGGTGCGGATGATCCACGGCAGCGGGCAGACCGACCTGGCCGCCGACATCGCCTACTCCCCCGGGGTGGTCGCCGCGGCCCGCGCCGCGCTCGCCGCGGGCGCGCCGATCCTGTGCGACGCGAACATGGTGGTCGCGGGGGTGACCCGGCGGCGGCTGCCCGCCGACAACGAGGTCGTCTGCATGCTCACCGACCCGCGGGTGCCCGCGCTGGCCGCCGAACTCGGCAACACCCGTTCGGTGGCGGCCCTCGAGCTGCTGCGCGACCGGCTCGGCGGCGCCGTTGTCGCCATCGGGAACGCGCCGACCGCGCTGTTCCACCTGCTGGACATGCTCGACGACGGCGCGCCCGCGCCCGCGGCGGTCCTCGGCATCCCGGTCGGGTTCATCGGCGCCGCCGAATCCAAACAGGCGCTCATCGACTACGGCGGGGTCGAGTACCTGACCGTGCGGGGGCGCCGCGGCGGCAGCGCCGTCACCGCGTCGGCACTGAATGCGATTGCGAGCGAACAGGAATGAGCACAGGCAAGCTCTGGGGTATCGGTCTCGGCCCCGGCGACCCGGAACTGGTGACGGTCAAGGCGGCCCGCCTCATCGGCGAGGCCGATGTCATCGCCTTCCACAGCGCGCGCCACGGCCGCAGCATCTCCCGCGCCATCGCCGCGCCCTATCTGCGCGCGGGCCAGCTCGAGGAGCACCTGGTCTACCCGGTGACCACCGAGACCACCGACCACCCCGGCGGCTACCAGGGCGCGATCGACGAGTTCTACGCCCACGCCGCCGAGCGGCTGGCCGCGCACCTGGCCGCCGGGCGCTCGGTCGCGCTGCTCGCCGCGGGCGATCCGCTGTTCTACAGCTCCTACATGCACATGCACCGGCGCCTGGCCGACCGGTTCGAGGCCGAGATCGTTCCCGGCATCACCTCGGTCAGCGCCGCCTCGGCCGCCCTCGGCACGCCGCTGGTCGAGGGCGAGCAGGTCCTGACCGTGCTGCCCGGCACCATGGACCCGGCCGAGCTGGCCGAGCGGCTGCGCACCACCCAGGCCGCCGCGATCATGAAGCTCGGGCGCACCTATCCCGGTGTGCGCCGGGCGCTCGCCGAGTCCGGGCGGCTCGACGGCGCCTACTACGTCGAGCGCGCCTCGTCGTCGCGGGAGCGGGTGCTGCCCGCCGCCGAGGTCGACGACGCCGACGTGCCCTACTTCTCCATCGTCGTGGTCCCCGGCCCGGAGCCGACCCTGCCGGTGCCGCCCGCCGGGCGCGCGGCGACCGGCGCCGAATTCGCCGCCGACGCCCCCGCGCCCGCCGCACCCGCCACGCCGGCCGTGGGCGAGGTCGTCGTGGTGGGGCTCGGCCCGGGCGACACCGCCTGGACCACCCCCGAGGTGACCGAGGCGCTCGCCGCCGCCACCGACCTCGTCGGCTACACCACCTACATCGACCGCGTGCCCGTCCGGCCCGGTCAGCGCAGGCACGCCAGCGACAACAAGGTCGAGTCCGAGCGGGCCACCATGGCCCTGGACCTGGCCCGTCGCGGCGCGCGGGTGGCGGTCGTGTCCTCCGGCGATCCGGGCGTGTTCGCCATGGCCGCCGCCGTGCTCGAGGTCGCCGCGGAACCGCGCTACGCGGACCTGCCGGTGCGGGTGCTGCCCGGGGTGACCGCCGCGCACGCGGTCGCCAGCCGCGTCGGCGCGCCGCTGGGGCACGACTACGCCATGATCTCGCTGTCGGACCGGCTCAAGCCCTGGGAGGTGGTCGCGCGCCGCCTGACCGCCGCGGCCGCCGCCGACATGGCCATCGCGATCTACAACCCGGCCTCGAGCCGGCGTCGCTGGCAGGTCGGCGCGATGCGCGACATCCTGCTCGAACACCGCGCGCCCACCACCCCGGTGGTGCTGGGCCGCGACGTCGGCGGCCCCACCGAGACCGTGCGGGTCACCACCCTGGCCGAGCTGGACCCCGACCAGGTCGACATGCGCACCCTACTCATCATCGGCGCCTCGACCACCGCCACCTTCGACACCCCCGCGGGCCCCCGCGTCTACACCTCGCGCCGCTACGCCGTGGCGCAGCCCGATCCGGCCTGACCGCGCCACGGCCCGGCGCGGTGCCGGGCGGCGGCGCCCCGATGGGCTATATTCCACATAGGAATGTGTTAGGCGTTAGGTGTTAGGCGTTTCGAAGGGAGAGCGAACCGATGACCGACACCGCGACCCGGCGCCGCCCGCTGAACTCCACGGCGGCCTCGCTGCTCGGCTTCCTGCACGAGGGCCCGATGTCGGGCTGGGACCTGGCCACCGCCGCGCAGCAGCGGATCGGCGACTTCTGGACCATCACCCAGAGCCAGGTCTACCGCGAGCTCACCACCATGGACGCCGCCGGCCTGGTCACCAAGGGCGAGAAGGGCGCGCGCGACCGCATCCCGTACCGGATCACCGACGCGGGCCGCGAAGCCTTCATCGAGTGGATCACCCGGGACCCGGGTGCCGAGACCATCCGGGTTCCGCTCCTGCTGACCCTGTCCTTCGGCGAGCACCTCGAACCGGCGCACCGCGACCGGATCATCGCGGCCAACAAGAACATTCATCAGGACCGGCTCGACCGGTACCTGGACTCCGACCCCGGCGCGCTGTCCCCCCATCAGCGCGCCACCCTGGAGTTCGGGATCGCCTACGAGCGCGCCGTCCTCGACTGGTTCGACCGGCTGCCCGCGATCTTCGGGCGCTGAGCCCGCACCCACTCCATCGCCTCGAACGGAGTCGCCACCGACACGACTCCGGCGGGCAGGGGCGGGCGGTCCACCATCACCACCGGGACCCCGACGGTGCGGGCGGCGGTGAGTTTGGCTTCGGTCAGCGGGCCGCCGCTGTCCTTGGTCACCAGCACGTCGATGCGGTGCCCGGTCAGCAGCAACATCTCGTCGTCGAGGCTGAACGGCCCACGGGCCAGCAGGATCTCGTGCCGTTCCGGCAGCGGCGGGGCGGGCGCGTCGATGGCCCGGATCAGGAAGTGGCAATCGGCACGGTCGGCGAAGGCGGCCACACCCTGCCTGCCCACGGTCAGGAACACCCGCCGGCCCGCGGCACCCAGCGCGCCCGCCGCGGCGTGCAGGTCGGGCACCCGGCGCCACAGGTCGCCGGGGCGTTCCCGCCAGCCCGGCCTGCGCAGGACGACCAGCGGGAGCTGCTCGGCGGCCGCGGCGGCGACGGCGTTCGCGGTGATGGCCGCCGCGAAGGGATGGGTCGCGTCGACGATCGCGTCGATCTCGTTGTCGCGCAGCCACGTCCGCAGCCCGTCGACCCCGCCGAAGCCGCCGACACGCACCTGCCCGTCGGGCAGCACGGGCGCGCCGACCCGCCCGGCGAGCGAGGACACCACGGTGAGCCCCGGCTCGTCGGACGCCAGCCGGGCCAGGCTCCTCGCCTCTCCGGTCCCGCCCAGGATCAGGATGTTCAGGGCTGCCCGCTGAAGTAGGCGACCCCCGCGTCGATCAGCGACGGCCCGCCTGCCACCAGCAGGCCGAGCACGCCGCCGATGATGGCGCCCGGGATGATCGTGACGATGCCGATGGCGCCGAGCAGCGCGCCGATGATCGCGCCGACCAGCGCACCGGTCGAGGCCCGCTGCAGCTCGGCGAAGAACCACTGCTGGGAGCTGATGTCCCGGACCGCGGCGACCGGCGCGGCCGCGTTGGTCAGGGTGAGCCGGGTGCCGTCGGCCTCGACGGTCGCGGCGATCTCGGCGGCGCCGCCGCCGACCGCCTGGCCGGAGAGCGGGATCTGGGCCAGCACAGCGCCTTCGGCGTTGCGCAGCGTCACCGACTTGTGGTCGGAGTCCAGGCTGAACGCGCCGCCGGTGACCGTCGTCACCACGGAGCGACCGGCGTCGGCCAGCGCGGCGGAATACGTGACGCCCCGGTCGGCGCCCTGCACGGCGGGGGCGGCCTGGTCCTGCGCCGCGGGGGCGGGCGCGGGGGCGGGTGCCGGATCGGCGGCGGCGGTGCCCGCGGCGATTCCGGTCGCGGCGATGGCGGCGAAGGCGGTCAGGGTGAATGTCGAGTGCTTCATCTAACTCCCCATCAGGAATAGGTCCGGCAGTGTCGCCCGGACCGCGCCCGACCCTACCCGTTATCGACTCGTTATTCACGTTCGGTTCATAAGTTTCCGTCCGAATCCCGCATAGTGCGGGGTCAGCGGCCGGAAAAGGATTTCGCGCGGCCCGCACGGAAACCCGCGGGCCGCGATACGCCCGAATTGACCAGTTTCCGACGAAAGTCCCTCCGGCCATTGCCCGGGACGCGCCGCGGGCGACCTCGGCATTTCGACGAACGCGGCACTCAGCCCGGTTTCGTCACCGACCATTGCGCCACCGGCAGCTGCGGACGCCACGCGGTGAAACCGCCGAGGGGCTCGCCGCGATAGATCTGGAACTTGCGCAGCGCCCCGCCGTGCCGGGCGCGCGACTCCAGCAGGAACGCCTCGGATTCGGCGGTGACCGCGTTGGCCACCAGCCGCCCGCCCGGCCGCAGCCGCCGCCAGCACAGGTCGAACAGGCCCGGCTGGGTCAGGCCGCCGCCGACGAAGATCGCGTCGGGGTCCGGGCCGTCGTCCCCGGCGAGTTCGGCGGTGAGTTCGCCGCGCACCACGACACCGGGGACACCGAGCGCGGCGCTGTTGACCGCGATCTGCTCGCGCCGCGCCGCGACCCGCTCGAAAGCGACCGCACGGCAGGTGGATTCGGTGCGGCACCATTCGATCGCGATGCTGCCCGAGCCGCCGCCGACGTCCCACAGCAGCTCGCCGGGCGCCGGGGCGAGGGCGGTCACGGTCAGCGCGCGGACCTCGGACTTGGTGAGCTGGCCGTCGCCGGTGAAGGCGGTGTCGGCCAGACCGGGCAGCCGGGTGCGGCGCGGCGCGCCCGGGTCGGCCACGCACCGCACCGCGACGAGGTTGAGCGGATCGCCCGGGGCGTGGTGCCATCCGGCGGCGGTGCCGTCGCGCCGCGCCTCGGCCGGGCCGCCCAGCTGATCGAACACGGTCAGCGCGGACCCGCCGAAACCGCAGGCGCACAGCAGTTCCGCCAGCGACTTCGGGGTGTGCTCGTCCTCGCTCAGCACCAGCAACCGTCGCCCGTCGGCGAGTTCGGGCAGCACGGACTCGAGGCGGCGGGCCACCGCGCTGACCACCGGCGTCGCCGCCACCGGCCAGCCCAGGCGCGCGCAGGCCAGCGAGGCCGAGGACGGCTGCGGGTGGACCTCGAGCGCCTCGGGACCCACCAGCCGGGCCAGCGTGACGCCGATCCCGAAGAACATCGGATCGCCGCTGGCCAGCACCCCGATCCGGCGGCCCTCCCACGCGGCGAGGAGCCCGGGCAGCGCGGGCAGCAGCGGTGACGGCCACGGGATCCGCTCGCCCGGGCCGCGGGGGACCAGCGCGAGCTGGCGGGGCGAGCCGAACAGAACGTCGCAGGCCGTGATCGCGGCGCGGACCCGCTCCCCCAGGCCGGACCAGCCGTCCGCGCCGACCCCGGCGACCAGGATCGGCGGAGTCGGCCCGGCGGGCGCGTTCATCGGGGCATCCGGCGCCAGATCGGTTGCGGCACCAGGCGCATGATCGCGGCGAGCACCGCGAGGCGGCCCGGGATCCAGACGCTGGTCCGGCCCCTGCGCAGGGCGCGGACCACCCCGTCGGCGACCTGGTCCGGCGTGGACGACAGCGGCGCGGGGTCCATGCCCGCGGTCATCCGGCCGATGACGAAACCGGGCCGGACCAGCAGCAACTGGACGCCGGTGCCGTGCAGGGCGTCCCCGAGGCCGGAGACGAAACCGTCGAGCCCGGCCTTGGCCGACCCGTAGACGTAGTTGGCGCGGCGCACCCGGACACCGGCGATCGAGCCGAAGGCGACGATCTGCCCACGGCCCTGGGCCCGGAACAGCGTGGCCAGGGTGGTCAGCACGCTGACCTGCGCGACGTAGTCGGTGTGCACGACGGCCACCGCGTGCGCGGGGTCGGCCTCCGCGCGGGCCTGGTCGCCGAGGATGCCGAACGCCAGCACGGCGGTGCCGAGCGGGCCGTGCTCGGCGGTGATCTTCTCCAGCAGCGACGCGTGACCGGCGACGTCGTCGGCGTCGAATTCCACCGTGTGCACCGCGGCCGCGCCCGCCGCGCGCATCGCGGCGACCTCGTCGCCCAGCTCGCCGCTGCGCCGCGCGGCCAGCACCACCACCCGGCCCGGCGCCAGCCTGCGCGCCACCTCGACACCGATCTCGCTGCGCCCACCGAGCACCAGCACCGGGCCATCGATCCTGTCCGCCATGGGCGCAAGTCTTCCATCCCCGGGCCGGCCCCGTCACCCGCCCCGGAGCCCGCGCGCCGGCGGCGATCGGCGGCCCGTGCGCGGCGGCGCGGCGGGCGGGTGACTACCGTCGACCCCATGCCGACCACGACCACGCAACTCACCCCCGCCGCGCTCGACTTCGTCACCGAACGCCACCTCGCCTCGCTCACCACGCTGCGCGCCGACGGCACCCCGCACGTGGTCGCGGTCGGCTTCACCTGGGACCCGGAGGCGGGCCTCGTGCGGGTCATCACCGACGGCGCCTCGGTCAAGGCGCGCAACGCCCGCCGCGGCGGGTACGCCGCCGTCCACCAGGTCGACGGCCCGCGCTGGCTCACCCTCGAGGGCCCGGCCACCGTCCTCGACGACCCCGACAGCGTCGCCGAGGCGGTCCGCCGCTACAGCGAGCGCTACCGGATCCCCCGCGAGAACCCGACCCGGGTCGTGCTCGCGATCCGCGTCGGCCGGGTCCTCTCCAGCGGGACGCTGAAGTAGCTCAGAGCACCGTGAGGCCGTGCGGGCGCCGATTCATCGATTCGGCGCCGTCGGCGGTGACCACGACGATGTCCTCGATGCGGGCGCCCCACCGGCCGCGGAAGTAGATGCCGGGCTCGATGCTGAAGGCCATGCCGGGTTCGAGGACCAGGTCGTTGCCCGCGACGATGTAGGGCTCCTCGTGCACCGACAGGCCGATGCCGTGGCCGGTGCGGTGGACGAAGGCGTCGCCGTAGCCCGCCTCGGTGAGCAGGTCGCGCGCGGCGGCGTCGACGGATCCGGCCGTGACCCCGGGGCGCACCGCGGCCACCGCGGCCGCCTGGGCGGCCTCGAGGACCGCCACGCGCTCGGCCGACTCCTTCGACGGCTCGCCCAGCGCGTAGGTGCGGGTGGAGTCGGAGAAGTAGCCGGGCTCGACCGGCCCGCCGATGTCGATGACCACGACGTCGCCCTGGGCGATGGTGCGGTCCGACACCATGTGGTGCGGGTCGGCGCCGTGCGGGCCGCTGCCGACGATGACGAAGTCCGCCTCCAGGTGGCCCTCCTCGACGATGGCGGCCGCGATGTCGGCGCCCACCTCGGCCTCGGTGCGGCCCGGCCGCAGGAACTCCCCCATCCGGGCGTGCACCCGGTCGATGGCCGCGCCCGCGCGGCGCAGGGCCTCGATCTCGGCGTCGTCCTTGATCATCCGCAGCTGCCGCAGCACGGGCGTGGCCGAGGAGGGCAGGCCGGTGGTCTGGTGGGCCAGCGGGATGAGGTGCAGGGCGGGCATGGCGTCGGCGACGGCGATGCGCGACCCCGCGTGCAGCGTGCCGCGCACCAGCTCGTAGGGGTCGACCCCGTCGACCCAGTCCAGGACCCGCAGCCCCAGCTCGCCGACCGCGGACGGCGCGAGCCCGGGCACCTCCAGCTTGGGCACCACCACGGACGGTGTCTCGCCGTCGGCGGTGATCACCAGGCAGGTCAGCCGCTCGAAGGATTGCGCCGCCGAGCCGACGAGATAGCGCAGGTCCGGTCCCGGGGTGATGAGAAGGGCGTCGAGATGCGCCGCGCGCATCGCCTCCACCGCCCGCTCGAGCCGGTCGCCGTACACACTCGCCGCGAACCTGGATTCCGGGTGCTCGCTCATAGGCCCCGACGTTACCCGCACGGGCCGCGACCGCCCAGTAACGGTTCGACACGCCACCGCGGTCGGCGCGATGTCGGTGCGGCGGGGCAGAATCGGCGGCGTGACCGTCGACGAGAACGCCCGAGGCCCCCTGCTGCTGCTCGACGGCGCGAGCCTGTGGTTCCGCGCCTACTACGCGATCCCGGACAAGCTGAAGGCCGCCGACGGCCGCTCGGTCAACGCCCTGCGCGGGTTCACCGACATGGTCGCCGCCCTGGTCACCAAGCACCGGCCCGGCCGCCTCGTCGTGGCGCTCGACCTGAACTGGCGGCCGCAGTTCCGCGTCGACCTGGTGCCCTCCTACAAGGCGCACCGCCTCGACACGGCCGCCGACGCCCCGCCCGGCGCCGAGGAGGTGCCCGACACCCTCACCCCCCAGGTGCCGATGATCCTCGAGGTCCTCGAGGCCGCCGGGATCGCCACCGGCGGCGCCGACGGGCTCGAGGCCGACGACGTGCTCGGCACCCTGGCCACCCGCGAGGACCGCGATCCCGTGATCGTGGTCAGCGGCGACCGCGACCTGCTCCAGCTCGTCCGCGACACCGCCCCGCCCGTGCGGGTCGACTACGTCGGCCGCGGGCTGGCCAAGGCCGAACTGTTCGGCCCGGCCGAGGTCGCGGCGAAATACGGTGTGCCCGTGGCGAACGCGGGCCCGGCCTACGCCGACATGGCCACCCTGCGCGGGGACGCGTCCGACGGCCTGCCCGGCGTCACCGGCATCGGCGACAAGTCCGCGGCCCAGCTCATCTCGCGCTTCGGTTCGCTCGACGCCCTCACCGCCGCCGTCGACGATCCCGGCTCCGACCTGGCCAAGGGCGTGCGCGCGAAACTGGCCGCCGCCCAGCCCTATCTGAAGGCCGCGGCCCCGGTCGTCCGGGTCGTCCGCGACGCCGACGTGGTCCTCTCCGGCGCCGACCGCCTGCCCGCGAGCCCCGCCGACCCGGACCGCCTGCTCGCCCTCGCCGGTGCCTACAACGCCGAGAGCCCGGTCACCCGCCTGATCAAGGCGCTGACGGTCGCGCGCGAGAACCGCTGAGCCCGCGGCCCGCTCAGACTCCGTCCAGGATCGCGCGCAGCGCCGCGGCGATCGCGAGCCGCACGTCCTCGTGCGCCGCCCCGGGCCGGTGTTCGGGGGCGACCCGCGCCGATCCGTACAACCACACCGGGCCCCGGCGCCGCTCCTCGGGCTCCCACCCGTAGCGCGCGTGCACGTGGCCGTGCAACCGGTGCACGGAGTTGCCCAGCACCTCGTAGTTGATCCGCAGGAACGCCGGATCCACTGCGCGGCAGGCGGTCTCGACCGCCTCGCCGAGCAGCATGAGGTCGGTGAGGAACGCCAGCCGCTCGGGCCGCGGCAGGTCGGTGAGGTGGTCGGCGTCGCCGTCGTACAGGAGCACGCTGTAGCCGGGCAGGTGCTGGGTGTCGCCGAACACGGCCACCCCGGTGCGCATCCGGGCCAGGACGGTGGCATCACGGTCGGTCATCGGGAACTCGCCTCCCCCAGACGAAACGGGCGGACCGCCAGTATGCGGTCCGCCCGGGGTTCCGTGGCCGGAAAGGATCAGCTCGGGCGGCCGACCTCGTAGGTGCCGTCGTCCTTGGTGATCTTGATGGTGACCTTCTTCTGCTCGCCGCTGACCTTGACGTCGCAGGTGAAGGTGGAGTCGACCTCGACCTTCTGGCCGGACGGGCACTTGACGTCGCTGACGTCGGAGATGCCGTAGGAGTCCTTCAGGACGGTGGTCACGCCGTTCTGCACGGCGGTGTTGTCCAGCTCGTCCGAGGACAGGAAGACCAGCAGCAGGGCGATGACGATGGCGATCACGGCGACCGCGGCGACGGCCAGGCCGATGATCAGGCCCTTGCCCTTCTTGGCGCCGGGCTGCCCCGCCGCCGGCTGCTGCCCCCACTGCTGCTGCGGCTGCTGAGCCTGGCCCCACTGCTGCTGCGCGCCCGGCTGCTGTCCCCACTGCGGCTGGGCGGCCGCGGCCTGATTGTTCCAGTCCTGCGGCGGAGGCTGGGTCTGACCCCACTGCTGCTGCGGCTGCTGCGCGGGCTGACCCCACTGCGGCTGGGAGGCGGGCTGGGCGGGCTGGCCCCACTGCTGCTGGGCGTTGGGGTCACCCCACTGCTGACCGGGCTGGGCGGGCTGGCCCTGCGGCGGCTGGGCGGCACCACCCCACTGCTGCGTCGGTCCGGCGTTGCCGGGCCCCTGCTGTCCACCCCAGTGCAGGGTCGGGTCGTTGTTGCTTCCCTCCCCGGGGCCGTTCGGTCCGTACGGGCCGCTCATCGGATCGCCTCCACTCGCATCGAAAGTACATACGGTAGCCCCCCGCGCCAGTCTCGCCGCTGCAGCACGACTCCTCCACCACGGTCGGTACGCCACGAAATCAAATCACAGACGCCGATCCGGTGTTGACATCGCCGCTCCGGCGCCCGGCGCGATCACGCGGCGTCCACCGCGACGACGCCGCGGCGGATCGCGCGCACCGCCTTGGCCGCGGTCGAGGCGATCTCGGTGTCGTCGGCGGTGTTGTGGATCTGGTCGAGCAGGTCGATCACCTGACGGCACCAGCGCACGAAGTCACCCGCCGACAGCGGGGTGCCCTGGTCGCCGCTGGCCAGCAACGACTCCGCCAATCCGTCGCCGCGCGCCCACTTGTGCACGCCCTCGACGAAACCCAGGTCCGGCTCCCGGGTCGGCGGCAGCTTGTGGCGGGCCTCGTCCTCACGCAGCTTCGACCACACGCCCAGCGTGTCGCCGACCGCGCGGCGGATCGGCGCGGTGGGACCGGCGGCGCCGAGATAGCCCGCCTCCTGGCGGGATTCGTAGACCAGCACGGAGACCACCGCGGCCAGCTCGGCCGGGCCGAGGCCGCGCCACAGCCCCTGGCGCAGGCACTCGGCCACCACCAGATCGGATTCGGCGTAGAGGCGGGTGAGCCTGCGCCCGTCGGCGGTGACCTCGCCGTGGTCGACGAATCCGCGCTCCTCGAGCAGCCCGACGATGCGGTCGAAGGTACGGGCGAGCGAGTTCGTGGTCGCGGCAACCTTCTGGCGCATCTGCTCGGTCTCGCGGACGAGCCGGTGGTAGCGCTCGCCGACGCGGCTGAGCTGCTCGCGGTCGGGCCGGGTGTGCGCCGGATGCGAGCGCAGGCTGCGGCGCAGGGTGTTGAGCTCGCGGTCGTCGCCCGCGCCGGTGTGGTCGTTGCGCCTGCGCCGGCCCGGGGCCGAGATGCCGGTGCCGCGGAGCGCGGAGGCGAGGTCGCGGCGCGACCGGGCGGTGCGGTGGTCGACGCGGCGCGGCAGGCGCATGTGGCCGAGCGCCTCGGCGGGCGTCGGGAAGTCCGCGGCCGACACCCGGCCCGCCCAGGTGTCCTCGGTCAGCACCAGCGGGCGGGGGTCGCCGGGGGTCTGGTCGGGTTCGAGGATGACCGCGAGCCCGGCCCGCCGCCCGGACGGGATGGCGACGACGTCACCGCGGCGCAGCTCGATCAGCGACTTCACCGCGGCCCCGCGCCGGTCGGCCCGGCCCCGCTGCTGCAGCTCGCGTTCGCGCTGCTTGAGACGCTCGCGCAGCGACAGGTACTCGAGGAACTCGCTCCCCGGCCCGCCGAGCTGGCTCTCCAGCTTGCGCAGGGCGCTCTCGTTGCGCTCGATACCGCGCACCAGCCCGACCACCGACCGGTCGGCCTGGAACTGGGCGAAAGAGCGTTCGAGCAGGGCGCGGGCCTCGGCGGCGCCGAGCCGGTCGATGAGATTGATCGACATGTTGTAGCCCGGACGGAACGAGCTGCGCAGCGGGTAGGTGCGCGTCGAGGCCAGACCGGCCACGGCGCTGGTGTTCACCTCGGGCTGCCACAGGACGACCGCGTGCCCCTCGACGTCGATCCCGCGGCGGCCCGCGCGGCCGGTGAGCTGGGTGTACTCGCCGGGGGTGAGTTCGGCGTGTGTCTCGCCGTTGAACTTCACCAGGCGTTCGAGCACGACGGTGCGGGCGGGCATGTTGATGCCGAGCGCCAGGGTCTCGGTGGCGAACACCGCGCGCACGAGCCCGTGCACGAACAACTCCTCGACGGTGTGCCGGAAGGCGGGCAGCATGCCCGCGTGGTGCGCGGCCAGCCCCCGGTGCAGCGCCTCGCGCCACTCCCAGTAACCGAGCACCTCGAGGTCGGCCTTGGGCAGGTCGCCGGTGTGCTTCTCGATGATCTCGTCGACCCGGTCGGATTCCTCGGGACGGCCGAGGTCCAGCCGCGAGCGCAGGCACTGGGCCAGCGCGCCGTCGCAGCCCGCGCGGCTGAAGATGAAGGTGATGGCGGGCAGCAGCCCTTCCTCGTCCAGCCGGGCAAGGACCTCCGGGCGCGGCAGCGGCCGGAAGCCGCCCCGGCCGCCGCGCCCGCGCGGCCCGCCGTAGCCGTGCATGCGGTCGGCGGCCTCGCGCTGGCGGATGAAGCGCACCAGGTCCTCGTCGACGAGCACCTTCTGGTCACTGGACTTGGTGTCGAACAGGTCGAACATGCGCCGCCCGACCATGACGTGCTGCCACAGCGGGATCGGCCGGGTCTCGTCGACCACCACCGCGGTGTCGCCGCGCACGGTCTCCATCCAGGCGCCGAACTCCTCGGCGTTGGACACCGTCGCCGAGAGGCTGACCAGCCGCACGTCGGCGGGCAGGTGCAGGATGACCTCCTCCCACACCGCGCCGCGGAACCGGTCGGCCAGGTAGTGCACCTCGTCCATGACGACATAGGACAGCCCGCGCAGCGCGTCGGAGGAGGCGTAGAGCATGTTGCGCAGCACCTCGGTGGTCATCACGACCACGGGGGCGTCGGCGTTGACCGACTGGTCGCCGGTGAGCAGGCCGACCCGGTCGCGGCCGTAGCGCTCGGTCAGGTCCGCGTACTTCTGGTTCGACAGGGCCTTGATCGGCGTGGTGTAGAAGCACTTGCCGCCGGAGGCCAGGGCCATGTGCACCGCGAACTCGCCGACGACCGTCTTCCCGGCGCCGGTCGGCGCGCACACCAGCACGCTGTGGCCCCCCTCGAGGGCTTCACAGGAGGTGCGCTGGAACGGATCGAGCGCGAAGCTCAGCTGGTCGGCGAACCGGTCCAATTCGGTGTTCCGCGCGGGAGAATCGGTCACCCGTCAGAGCGTATCGGAGTAGTCCGACACCGGGCGCGCGGTTTTCTCCTCGTCGCTCAGCGGCGTCGCCCGCGCGATGGGGTCGGGCCGCTCGACCGCCGACGCCTCGTCGTCGTCCAGGCCGCCCCAGCCCTGACCCTCGCGGCGGGCCCGCCGCGCGTCGTTGATGCGGGCGAACTGCACGGCGAACTCGAACAGCACGGTCAGCGCGAGCGCCAGCGCGAGCATGGAGAACGGGTCCTGCGGGGTGACCACCGCGGCGAAGACGAACAGGCCGAAGATCAGCCCGCGCCGCCACGCCTTGAGCTTGGCGTAGGTCAGCACGCCGACGAGGTTGAGCCCGATGATGATCAGCGGCGTCTCGAAGCTGACACCGAAGATGATCAGCAGCTGGATGATGAAGCCGAAGTACTGGCTGCCGCTCAGCGCGGTGATCTGGACGTTGTCGCCGATGGTGAGCAGGAAGGCGAGGGCGTGCGCGACGACCACGTAGGCCAGCACCGCGCCGAGCACGAACAGCACCGAGCCCGAGACGACGAACCCGACCGCGTAGCGGCGTTCCTTGGCGTAGAGCCCGGGGGTGATGAACGCCCACAGCTGGTAGAGCCAGAACGGGGCGGCCATCACCACGCCGGCGGTGAAGCCGACCTTGAGGCGCAGCATGAACTGCTCGAAGGGCGCGGTCGCCAGCAGGCGGCAGGCGCCGTCGGGCGACAGCTGGGCGCGCGCCGACGCGGGCAGCGAGCAGTACGGGCCACGCAGGATCTCGCCGAGGCTCTCGAGACCGAAGAAGGAATGCGCGTACCAGAGGAAACCGATCAGGGTGGTGACCGCGATCGCCGCGAGCGAGAGCAGCAACCGGGTGCGCAGCTCCTGCAGGTGCTCGACCAGCGACATGGTGCCGTCGGGGTTGGTCCTGCGTTTGCTGCGCCGGGGATCGAACGGGATGCGCATGGGTGTGGTGGCCTCTTAGGCGTCGGTGCGGCGGCTGACAGCGGAGAACGCCGGGACGGTCGTCGCCGTCCCGGCTCGGTGTCGCCTGCTCAGACCGACTTCTGGCCCGGCTGCGGGTCGGCGACCGGCGCCGCCTGCGGCTGCGCGGCGGGCAGCTGCTGCGGGGCGGCGGGCGCCGGGGCGGGGGCCTGCGCCGCGGGAGCCTGCGACTCCGACTGCATCTGGCCGACCTCGCTCTTGAAGATCCGCAGCGACCGGCCGAGACCGCGCGCCGCGTCCGGGAGCCGCTTCGCGCCGAAGAGCAGAACGAACAGCAGCGCGATGATCAGCAGGTGCGTCCAGCTGAACGTGCCCATTATCAGTTACCTCCGAAGACTGTGGTGATTACCGATGCTACCCGCCACCCCGTGTCCGCCGCCGACCCCGGGGATGGGATTTCATCACGAGTTCAACGCCGGACAGCTGGGGAGACGGCGCGCAGTTCGGCCAGCAGACCGCTGCCGCTGTAGCGCCTGCCGTGGCCCTCCTCGGCGGCGCGGACGAGGTCGACCAGCCGTTGGTTGACCGGCGCCGGCTCCCCCACCATCTGCCCGAGACGCACGATTTCCCCACAGAGCCAATCGATTTCGGTGCGCCGGCCCAGCGCCAGGTCATCGGCCATCGACGAGCGGGCGAGCGGATCGACGGCCAGCACGCGCCCGAACACGCGGCGGAACACCGGGTCGGGCACGGTCAGCAACCGCACCATCAGCTCCGGCGGGACGGGAGTGAGCCGGGCGGGACGGATCCGCGCGACACTCATCACACGCAGCGCCTCGCTCTGTGCCAGGGCCAGGCAGCGCCGGTAGTCGCGCTCGGCCAGTTCCTCGCGCAGCGGCAGCCCCGACAGCGCGTTGACCGGGTTGTTGAGGTTGAGCAGCAGCTTGGCCCACTGCACGGGCCGCAGGTCGCGGTGCCGCTGCCACGACAGCGCGCCCCCGCGCAGCAGCGCGTCGAACCGGTTCAGCACGACGTCGTCCTGCACCGCGACGACCCCGTCGCTGGCCCGGTGGAACCGGCCGTGGCCGGACTGCACCACGTTGAACATGACCATGCCCGCCAGCACCACGCAGCCGGGCAGGTGCTCGCGGATGACGGTGTCGTTGCCGATCCCGTTCTGCAGGCTGATCACCGGGGTGCCCGGCCGCAGCCGGCTCGCCAGGCCGCGCACCGCCGACGCGGTGGCCGCCGACTTCACCGCGACCAGGACCAGGTCGGCCCGCTCCGGCTCGTCGGGAACCAGCGACAGCCCGAACCGGTCGGGGGCGACGGTGACCGCGCCGCCGTCGAGATCGGTCAGGTGCAGGCCGTGCTCGGCGATGTCGTCGAGCACCCGCTGCCTGCCGACGAACACCACGTCGGCACCCGCGGCCGCGAGGTGACCGCCGACGAAGACCCCGACGCTCCCGGCACCGAGGACCAGTACACGCACACTCACGCCGGTTCGGTCTCCAGCCCCGCCGCCGCGTAGGCGGCCAGGGCCGCCTCGGACCGGTCCCGCACCGCGCGCACCAGGTCCGGCGGCCCGATCACCCGCACGCCCGCGCCGAAGCCGAGCACCAGCCGGGCCATCCAGTCGGTCGCGGCGAAGCGCATGCCGACCTCGATGCTGTCGCTGTCGCCGTCGCCGTCGCCGAGGTGCTGCATCGGGTACTGGTCGAGCACCCAGACGTAGTCGCGGCGCACCCGCAGCCGGGCCATCGGCAGGTCGGCGTCGTCGGCGAAGAAGCCGAGGGCGGTGCCGGGATCGGCGGCCAGCGTGCTCGGCGGGCGGGCGGGCTCGTCGAGCTCGGTCGCGTCCTCGATGCGGTCGAGGCGGAACAGCCGCTCGCCCTCGGCCTGGCGGCACCAGGCCTGCAGGTAGCTGTTGTTGTCGACGAGCAGCACCCGGACCGGGTCGACGATGCGCTCGGAGACCTCGTCGCGGCTGGCCGAGTAGTAGACCAGCCGCAGCGCGTGCCCGGCGGCCAGCGCCGCGCGCACGGTGGCGACCGCGGGTTCCTCGACCGGGGCGACCGGCCCCGCCGCGGGGGTCGGCGCGGCGCCGGCGATGGCGGACTCGAGCTTGGCGATGGCGGCGTGCGCGGCGGTCGGGTCGACCATGCCGGGCATCTCGACGATGGAGCGCAGGGCGACCAGCAGCGCGGTGGCCTCGGTCGAGGTCAGCCGCAGCGGCCGGTCGATGCCCGCGGAGAAGGTGACCTCGATGCTGTCCTCGGAGAACGACAGGTCGATCAGGTCGCCCGGGCCGTAGCCGGGCAGGCCGCACATCCACAGCTGGTTGAGGTCGCTCATCAGCTGCTTGGTGCTGACACCGAGGTCGGCGGCGGCCTCCGCGGCGCTGATACCGGGGTTGGCGAGGAAGTAGGGGACCATGTTGAGCAGGCGGGAGAGCCGCAGCGACAGACGCGAACTCACGAGCGGACCTCCGTGCGGTCGAGCACCGTGCGCAGCCGGGCGACGACGTCGGCGCGCAGATCGGCCGGTTCAAGGACGAGGACGTCGGGGCCGAGGCCGGTGATCAGCCGGGCCAGCCAGTCGCGCGAGCGCACCGGGATCTCCACGACGGTGCCCGCCCGGCCCGCCAGCTCGCGTCCGTCGATCTCGCGGCCGATGCGGCGCAGTTCGCGGCCGCGCCCCTTCGCCACCCAGACCGTGGCGGTGCCGGTGACCGGCGCGCTGCCGGTGACCCGCTCGACCAGCGCGCCCAGGTCGACGCCGTCGGGTTTGCGCACCGCGTTCTCCGGGCCGTACGGCGTGACCTCGCCACCGATGCGGGAGAGCCGGAAGGTGCGCACGTCGTCGCGGTCGCGGTCGTGGCCGACCAGGTACCAGCGCCCGTGGCGGGTGACCACGCCCCAGGGCTCGACGTCGCGGCGGGTGAACGGTTCGGTGATGGCGCTGCGGTGGGAGAACCGCACCGCCTGGCCCGCGTCGACCGCGGCCAGCAGCTTGCCGAGCACCGGCTCCGAGCCCCGGGTGCGGGCGGGCACGGCGGGCACCGAGGCGAAGGCGGAGTCGGTCTCCACCGTGACCCCGGCCGCGCGCAGTTTCAGCAGCGCGCCCTCGGCGGCGGCGGCCAGCTCCGGCGACTCCCACATCTGCACGGCGACGGCGACGGCGGCCGCCTCCTCGCTGGTGAGGTCGATGTCGGGCAGCTCGTAGGCGTCGCGGTTGATGCGGTAGCCCTCGAGGGTCGAGAACCGTCCCACCGGACCCACCTCGAGGGGGATGCCCAGGTCGCGCAGTTCGTTCTTGTCGCGCTCGAACATGCGGCTGAACGCCTCGTCGGTCGCGGAGTCCTCGTAACCGGCCACGCTGGCGCGAATCCGCTCCGCGCTCAGGAACTGCCGGGTCGACAACAGCGCGATGACCAGATTCATCAGCCGCTCGACCTTGGATATCGCCACCCGATAGAGGGTAATGGTCCGCCCGCGCCGCGTGCGCGGCGGCGGTGGGTTGTGTGGGAGACCTCAGAGCAGGTAGCGGGCTATCGCCTCGGCCACACACGCGGGCCGCTCCGCGCCCTCGAGTTCGACGGTGACCGTGCGGTGCGCCTGGACCCCGCCGGGCACCTCGGTCAGCGCGGTCAGCGCGACGCGGCCGCGCAACCGGCCGCCCACGGGGACCGGGGTGAGGAACCGGACCCGGTCCAGCCCGTAGTTCAGCGCGACCCGCGCCGCGCTGACGGTCATCACCTCGGCGGTGATGGGCACGATGAGCGAGAGGGTGAGGAAGCCGTGGGCGATGGTCCCGCCGTAGGGCCCGGCCGCCGCGCGTTCGGCGTCGACGTGGATCCACTGGTGGTCCTCGGTGGCGTCGGCGAACCGGTCGACGCGGTCCTGGTCGACGGTGATCCAGCCGCTGACGCCGATCTCGGTGCCCACCGCGGCGCGCAGGGAGTCGACGTCGGGGAAATCGATGGTCATCGGGCACCTCCGAACCGGTCGCGCAGGACGCGCTTGAGGACTTTGTGGCTGGGTCCGAGCGGCAGTTCGCCGACGAACTCCACCCGGCGAGGGTATTTGTAGCGCGCGAGATGCTCGCGCGCGTAGTCGATGATCTGCGCCTCGGTGACCGGCGCCGACGCCACGACCACGGCGACGATCTCCTCGCCGTAGGTCGGGTCCGGCACCCCGATCACCGCGACCTGCGCGATGGCGGGATGGCGCAGCAGCGCCGCCTCGACCTCGGTGGGATAGACGTTGAAGCCGCCGCGCAGGATCATCTCCTTGATCCGGTCGACGATGCGCAGGAAGCCGTCGTCGTCCTTGACGCCCAGGTCGCCGGTGCGGAACCAGCCGTCGACGACCGCGCGGGCGGTGGCCTCGGGGTTCCCGGTGTAGCCGGAGAACACGTTGTGCCCGCGGACGACGACCTCGCCGGTCTCCCCGGTCGGCAGCAGCACGATCCGGTCGGCGACGGCGGGATCGGCGATCTCGACGTCGACACCCCACACCGGATGCCCGACCGTGCCCGCGCGGGTGCCGAGGGCGGGCTGGTTGACCGCGGCGGTCGGGGAGGTCTCCGACAGCCCGTAGCCCTCGAGGATGTCGGCGCCGTAGACCCGGGCGAACTCCTCGAGCACCGGTGGTGGCAGCGCGGCGCCGCCGCTGACGCAGAGTTTCAGCCGGGGCAGGGTGGCAGTCCGTGCCGCGGCGTCGAGCAGCCCGACGTACATGGTCGGCACGCCGTGGAAGGTGTTGACGCCCTCGGCCAGCATGAGCTCGATCGCCGCCGCGGCCTCGAAGCGCGGCAGCAGGACCAGGGTCGCTCCGACCCGCCAGTGCGAGTTCATCGAGACGGTCTGGCCGAACACGTGGAACAGCGGCAGCGCGCCGAGCGCGATGTCGTCGCGGTGGACCTCGTTGGCGTCGAAGGAATTCACCGTCGCGCACAGCACCATGTTCAGGTGCGAGAGCTCGGCGCCCTTGGGCGTGCCGGTGGTGCCGCTGGTGTAGAACACGACCGCGGTGTCGAGGGGGTCGCGGCTGACGAAGGCGGCCACCGGCTCGCCGTCGAGGTCGCCGGGGGCCACGCAGTCGATGCCCGCCTCGGCGGCGGCCGCGCGCCCCACCGCCGCCACCTGGTCGTGGCACAGCAGCAGCCGGGCGCCGCTGTCGCGCAGCACGTGCGCGGCCTCGCCCGCGGTGAGCAGCAGGTGCACGGGCACCACGGTGGCGCCCGCGGCGAGGATGCCGAAATAGGCGCGGGGGAAGTCGACGGTGTTGGGGCACATCAGCGCGACCCGGTCGCCGGGCGCGATGCCGCGCGCCCGCAGCGCGCCCGCCACCGCGCGGGCCTGGCGCCACAGCTCGGCGAAGGTGAGACGGTGGCGGCCCTCGACGACGGCGAGGTGGTCGGGGCGGCGCCGGGCGGGTTCGGCGAGGATGCTCGCCAGGGACAGGGTGGCGGTCATGGGGTCACCTCATCGTCGCAGGTGCAGGGCAGTGCCCTGGCCGACACCGACGCACATCGTCACCACAGCGTGGCGGGCGTCGCGGTCGGCCAGTTCGAGCGCGGCGGTCAAGGCGAGGCGGGCCCCGCTCGCGCCGAGCGGATGCCCCAGGGCGATGGCGCCGCCGTGGGGGTTCACGTGCTCGGCGTCGTCGGGCAGCCCGAGGTCACGCAGGACCGCGAGCGCCTGGGCGGCGAACGCCTCGTTGAGCTCGACGACGTCGATGTCGTGGATCGACAATCCGGTGCGGGCCAGCAGTTTCGCGGTCGCCGGTGCGGGACCGATCCCCATCACCCCGGGCCGGACACCGACCGACACGCCCGCCCCGATCCGGGCGAGGGGCGCGAGCCCGTAGCGGCGCACCGCCGCCTCGGAGGCGACGAGCACCGCGGCCGCGCCGTCGTTGACTCCGGAGGAATTGCCCGCGGTGATCGTCCCGCCGGGGACAATCGGCCGCAGCGCGGCCAGCGCCGCAGGCGTGGTCGGCCGCGGGTGTTCGTCGACGGACACCGCGTGCGCGTCCGCCGTCCCCGCCCGCACGCTCCCGTGGGTCGTCGGCTCGGGGGCGCCCCGGCGGGGTTCCGGCAGCGGCACCGGCGCGATCTCGCGGGCGAAGCGTCCCGCGGACCGCGCCGCGGCCGCCCGCTCCTGCGAGCGCAGCGCGAACGCGTCCTGATCCGCGCGCGACACCCCGTACTCCTCGGCCACGCGCTGGGCCGTCTCGGGCATGGTGTCGGTGCCGTGCGCGGCATGCAGACGGGGATTCACGAATCGCCAGCCGATGGTCGTGTCGTGGAACTCGGCCGACCGGCCCCAGGCCGCGCCCGCCTTGGCCAGGACGAACGGCGCCCGGGTCATCGACTCGACCCCGCCGGCGATCACCAGGTCCGCATCGCCCGCCTTGACCGCCCGCGCGGCCACGGCCACGGCGTCGAGCCCCGACGCGCACAGCCGGTTCACCGTCACCCCGGGGACGGCGGTGGGCAGCCCGGCGAGCAGCGCCGCCATCCGCGCCACGTTGCGGTTGTCCTCCCCCGCCTGGTTCGCGCAGCCGAGGACGACGTCGTCGACGGCCGAGAAGTCCACGCCCGGAAACCGTGCCACGAGCGCGGTCAGCACGTGCGCGGCCAGGTCGTCGGGCCGCACCCCCGCCAGGGCGCCGCCGTAGCGGCCGAACGGCGTGCGTACGCCGCCGACCAGGAACGCCTCGCCCATCTACAGCCCCATGTCCTTGGCGATGATCGTCTTCATCACTTCGCTGGTGCCGCCGTAGATCCGGTTGACCCGGTTGTCGGCGTACAGGCGCGCCACCGGGTACTCGGTGATATAGCCGTAGCCCCCGTGCAGCTGCAGGCAGCGGTCGATGACCCGTGAGGCGACCTCGGTGCAGAACAGCTTGGCCGAGGCAGCGTCGGCGGGGGTGAGCGTGCCCGCGTCCAGCGCCTCGAGCGCCCGGTCGACCACGGCCTCGGCGGCGTCGACCTCGGCGCGGCAGGCCGCGAGTTCGAACTTGGTGTTCTGGAACTCCGCGACCGGCCTGCCGAAGACCGTGCGCCCCTTGGTGTATTCGACGGCGAAGCGCACCGCGGCCTTGGCCTGGGCGTAGGCGCCCGCCGCGATGGAGAACCGTTCCTGGGGCAGGTTGCGCCCGAGGTAGGTGAAGCCGCGGTGCTCCTCGCCGAGCAGGTCGGCCGCGGGGACGCGCACGTCGGTGAAGGACAGCTCCGCGGTGTCGGACACCTTGAGCCCGAGCTTGTCCAGCTTGCGGCCGACGGTGTACCCGGGCGAGGTCGTGTCGACGACGAACAGCGAGATGCCGTGGCGCCGGTCGGTCTCCGAGGGTGGCGCGGTCCGCGCGCACACGATGACCCGGTCGGCGTGCACCCCGCCGGTGATGAAGGTCTTGGCGCCGTTGAGCACGTAGTGGTCGCCGTCGGCGGACCGGGTGGCGGTGGTGCGCATGCCCGCCAGGTCCGAGCCGGTGCCCGGTTCGGTCATGGCGATGGCGAACATGAGCTCGCCCGCCACGAAGCCCGGCAGCCAGCGCCGCTTCTGTTCCTCGGTCGCCAGGCTCTTCAGGTACGGCAGGCACAGCCCGACGTGCACGCTCGACCCGCCGAAGGACACGCCCGCCCGCGCCGCCTCCTCGATGAGGACGGCCTGGAACTTGAACGATTCGATCCCCGCGCCGCCGTACTCCTCGGGGACCTCGATGCCGAACACCCCGAGTTCGGCCAGCTGGTGGTAGAACTCGCGCGGCACGATGCCCGCCTCGTACCACTGGTCGTACACGGGTACGACCCGGGACTCGACGAAGGCACGCACCGTCGCGCGGAAGGCCTCGTGTTCGTCGGTGAAAACTGTGCGCTGCAACGGAACTCCTGGCTTACAGACGGCGTCCGCCGTCGACGTACACGGTCTGGCCGGTGACGAACCCGGCCTGGTCGGAGGCCAGGAAGGCCACCACGTTCGCGATGTCCTCCGGGGTACCGACCCGCCGCAGCGGCGTCACTGCGGCCGTCTTCTCCTGCAGTTCCTCGGCGCTCACCCCGACCCGCGCCGCGGTCGCCGCGGTCATCTCGGTGGCGATGAAGCCGGGCGCCACCGCGTTCACCCGGACGCCGAAGGGTCCGAGTTCCATCGCGAGCGTGCGGGTCAGGCCCTGGATGCCTGCCTTGGCGGCGGCGTAGTTGGCCTGGCCGCGGTTGCCCAGCGCGGAGACGCTGGAGGTGTTGACGATCGCGCCGGACTTCGCGGCGACCATGTGCCGCTGCGCGGCCCTGCTGCACAGGAACGCGCCGCGCAGGTGCACCGACATGACGGTGTCCCAGTCGTCCACCGACATCTTGAACAGCAGGTTGTCGCGCAGGACGCCCGCGTTGTTGACGAGCACGTCGAGGGAACCGAACGCGGCGACGGCGGCCTCGACCGCGTCGGCGACCGCGCTCTCGTCGGCGACGTCGGCGCCGACGCCGAGCGCGACGCCGCCGGCCGCGGTGATCTTCTCGGCGGTGGCCTCGGCCGCGGCGGCGTCGAGGTCGACCACGGCGACGGCGAGCCCGTCGGCGGCCAGGCGGGCCGCGGTGGCGGCACCGATGCCGCGCGCGGCGCCGGTGACGAAGGCGGTTCTGCGGGTCACGGGGTTCTCCTTGTCAGGCGATGGCGTTCACGCCGGTCAGGGCGCGGCCGATGAGCAGTTTCTGGATCTGGGTGGTGCCCTCGTAGAGGGTGAGCACGCGCGCGTCGCGCAGGTATTTGGCGACCGGGTACTCGTCGATGTAGCCGTAGCCGCCGAACACCTGGATCGCGTTGTTCGCCGCCTTGACCGCGGCCTCGGAGGCGAACAGTTTCGCCATGGACGCGGCGGTGCCGAACGGCTCGCCCCGGTCGACGAGGTCGGCCGCGCGCCAGGCCAGCAGCCGGGCGGCGTCGGTGTCCACCGCGATGTCGGCGAGCAGTTCCTGCACCAGCTGGTATCCGGCGATCGGCCTGCCGAACTGCTCGCGCTCCCCGGCGTAGCGCACGGCCGCCTCCAGGCAGGCCCGCGCGAGCCCGACGCAGCCCGCGGCCACGCCCATCCGGCCCTTGTCGAGCGCGGCCATGGCGATCCGGAAGCCCTGCCCCGGCTCGCCCAGCCGCAGCGCGTCGGGAACGCGCACCCGCTCGAGGACGAGTTCGGCGGTGGCCTGACCGCGCAGGCCGAGCTTGCCGTGGATCTCCGACCGGCCGAAGCCCGGCGTGTCGGTGGGGACGAGGAAGGCGGTGACGCCCTTGGGGCCCGGGCCGCCGGTGCGGGCGAACACCAGCGCCACCGAGGCCCAGGTGCCGTTGGTGATGAAGATCTTCGTGCCGTCCAGGATCCAGTCCTCGCCGTCGCGGACGGCGCGGGTGGCCAGGTTCGCCGCGTCCGATCCGGTCCCCGGCTCGGTGAGCGCGAAGCAGCCGAGCTGCTCGCCGGCGCAGAGCGCCGGCAGGAACCGCCGCTTCTGCTCCTCGGTCCCGTAGGCGGCGACGGACTTGGCGACGAGCCCGAGCGAGACCGAGACGATGCCGCGCACGGCGGAGTCGCCGCGGCCGAGTTCCTCGAGCAGGACGCAGTAGGCCAGCGCGTCGCCCCCGGAGCCGCCGTACTCCTCGTCGATCCCGATGCCGAGGAAGCCGAGCTCGCCGAGCCGCGGCACGATCGCCGGATCGACCGACTCGGCGCGGTCCCACTGCGCGGCGAAGGGCACGACCTCCTTGTCGACCCAGTCGCGGGCGAGCTCGCGCAGGTCGCGGTGGGCCGGGGGCAGGGTGAGATCCATCGGCGGTCTCCTCAACCGAACAGTGTTAGTTTTGACGTCCGCACCGTATCCTAACGGTGTTCGGTTTTTCAAGACCCGGCTTCGCGCAGTGCTATTTTCGACACCCGACCCCCGAAGGAGTTACCGATGGCGAGGCCCCGCGTGCCGCTGCTCAGCCGCGACCGCATCCGCGAGACCGCACTGGCGATGATCGACCGCGACGGGCTCGCGGAGCTGTCCATGCGCAAACTCGCCGCCGAGCTCGGCGTGCAGGCCGCCTCCCTCTACGGCCACTACCCCAACAAGGACGACCTGCTCGACGGCATCGCCACCGGCATCATGGCCCGGGTGGACACCTCGTCCTTCGGCGAACGCGACTGGCGCACCGCGCTGCTGGACTGGGCCCGCTCCTACCGCGCCGCCCTGGCCGCGCACCCCAACTTCGTGCCCTACCTCGCCGCCGGCCCCGGCCGCCGGGCGGAGAACCTGCGCGCCGCCGACGCCGTCCACGGCGGCCTCGTCGGCGCGGGCTGGCCGCCCAGGGAGGCCACCATGATCGGCGCGGCCACCCGCTACCTGGTCATGGGCTCGACCGTCGGTTCCTTCGCCGGCGGTTTCGCCGACGACGTACAGGTCTACCGCGACCGCTACCCCCACCTGAACCAGGCGCACCGCCTGCGCGCGGTCGCCCAGGAGATCGACGACGACAGCTTCGAGCTGGCCCTCGACGCCTTCGTCACCGGCTTGAGCACCCGCCCCGGCGCTCCCCCGCCCACCGCCGCCCCCACGCGACCCGACCCCGACTGACGCGACCACGCGCCCCGCCGAACCCGAGTAGCCCAGCGAGCGCGCCCCGCGCCGCAGCCGTCCGCGCCCCGACCGGCCCACCCCACACAACCGCCGCAACCACACCCGGGCCGACCTCGAGCGGCCCAGCGAGCGTCGCAGCCGGCCTGGGACAGACACACCCACGCACCCACGCCCAGACCGACCCCGCCCGACACAACCACACCCGGGCCGACCTCGAGGAGGCCCAGCGAGCGCAGCGAGCGTCGCGGCCGGCCCGACGACCAGCGGGGCGGGACCATGTGCCGAAGGCACGAGTCCCGCCCCGCTGGTCGTCGGGCCCTGAAAGGCCGCGACCCGAGCGCGCCAGCGCTCAGACAACACAGCTACATGCTGGCGATCAGCCGCTCCACCCGCTCGTCGACCGAACGGAACGGGTCCTTGCACAGGACGGTCCGTTGCGCCTGGTCGTTGAGCTTGAGGTGTACCCAGTCGACGGTGAAGTCGCGCCCGGCCTCCTGGGCGGCGGTGATGAAGTCGCCGCGCAGTTTGGCCCGGGTGGTCTGTGGCGGGGTCTCCACCGCGGCGTCGATGGCCTCGTCCTCGGTGATCCGCTTGGCCAGGCCCTTGCGCTGGAGCAGGTCGAAGACGCCGCGGCCGCGCTTGATGTCGTGGTAGGCCAGGTCGAGCTGGGCGATCTTGGGGTCGGACAGCTCCATGTTGTAGCGGTCCTGGTAGCGCTGGAAGAGCTTGCGCTTGATCACCCAGTCGATCTCGGTGTCGACCTTGGCGAAGTCCTGCGCCTCGACGGCGTCGAGGGTGCGGCCCCAGAGGTCGACCACGGCGTCGACCTGCGGGTCGCGGTCGCGGTTACGCAGGTGCTCGACCGCGCGGGCGTAGTACTCGCGCTGGATCTCGAGCGCGCTGGCCTGCCTGCCGCCGGCCAGGCGGACGGGGCGGCGGCCGGTGAGGTCGTGGCTGACCTCGCGGATGGCGCGGATCGGGTTGTCCAGGGCGAAGTCGCGGAACGACACCCCGGCCTCGATCATCTCGAGCACGAGCGAGGCGGTGCCCACCTTGAGCATCGTCGTCGGCTCGGCCATGTTCGAGTCGCCCACGATGACGTGCAGGCGCCGGTACTTCTCGGCGTCGGCGTGCGGCTCGTCGCGGGTGTTGATGATCGGGCGCGAGCGGGTGGTCGCCGAGGAGACGCCCTCCCAGATGTGCTCGGCGCGCTGCGACAGGCAGAACGTGGCCGCCTTGGGCGTCTGCAGCACCTTGCCCGCGCCGCAGATCAGCTGGCGGGTGACCAGGAACGGCAGCAGCACGTCGGAGATCCGGGAGAACTCGCCCGCGCGCACCACGAGGAAGTTCTCGTGGCAGCCGTAGGAGTTGCCCGCGGAGTCGGTGTTGTTCTTGAACAGGTAGATGTCGCCACCGATGCCCTCCTCGGCCAGCCGCTGCTCGGCGTCGATGAGCAGGTCCTCCAGCACCCGTTCGCCGGCGCGGTCGTGGGTGACCAGCTGGACCAGCGAGTCGCACTCGGCGGTGGCGTACTCCGGATGCGATCCGACGTCGAGGTACAACCGGGCACCGTTGCGAAGGAACACGTTGGAACTACGGCCCCAGGACACCACCCGGCGGAACAGGTACCGGGCCACCTCGTCGGGGGACAGCCGACGGTGACCGTGGAAGGTGCATGTCACACCGAACTCGGTCTCGATCCCCATGATTCGTCGCTGCACACCATCGACACTACCCGGACACACCGACACCGCGCGGGGCCTCCGACATCCCATATGCATACGTGTTGGCAACGATTCGTACCGACTCCGGCCGGGCGGAGCGCCCACGGAAAGGGCCCGTGTACCCCTGGGTACACGGGCCCTTTCGCCGTCCGGCGGGGGCGATCAGTCGCCGTCGCCGGGCAGATTCACCTCGGTCACACCCGTCTGCGGCGTCGCTGCCAGCAGTTTCTCCAGGGCCGCGCCCTGGAGCCTGCGGAACGCGCGCCGCGGGCGCGCCTGCTCGAGGGTGGCCACCTCGAGCGAGGACACCCCCAGGGTGCGCTTGTCCCGGTCGCCTTCGGGCCAGCCGGCCTGCAGGGCGTCGGTCGCGACCTTCACCGCCGCCTCCAGGCTCAGGCCCGCCTTGTAGGAGGACTTGAGCGCGGTGACGATCGGCTCCGTCGTGCCGCCCATGACGACGTACTCGCGTTCGTCGACGATGGACCCGTCGAAGGTGATGCGGTAGAGCACCGCGTTGCTCTGCTGTTCGGGGTAGCCGACCTCGGCAACCACGATCTCCACCTCGTAGGGCTTGAGCTGATCGGTGAAGATCGACCCGAGGGTCTGCGCGTACAGGTTGGCCAGGCCACGGCCGGTGACGTCGCGCCGGTCGTACTGGTAGCCCTTGAGGTCGGCCTGCAGGATGCCGCCGCGCCGCAGGGACTCGAACTCGTTGTACTTGCCGACCGCCGCGAACCCGATGCGGTCATAGAGCTCGCTGACCTTGTGCAGCGTCGCCGAGGGGTTCTCGGCGACGAACAGCACGCCCTTGTCGTAGACCAGCACCACCACGCTGCGACCGCGACCGATGCCCTTGCGGGCCAGCTCGGTCTTGTCGCGCATGATCTGCTCGGCCGAGGCGTAGTACGGCAGCGTCACGCCGAAGCACCCCCTTCCTGGGCTTCCCGGTCCGCGACGATGCCGCGGGTGATCTCGGCGAGGCGCGCTTCCTCGACCTCGACCGCGCCCTCGGCGTCGATGAGCACCGCCGTCGGGAAGATGCCGCGGACCAGGTCGGGACCGCCGGTGGCGGTGTCGTCGTCGGCGGCGTCGAACAGCGATTCCACCGCGATCCGCAGCGCGCGGTCGGCGTCGATCCCGCTCGCGTAGAGCTTCTTGAGCGAGGATTTGGCGAACAGCGAACCCGAGCCGACGGCCGTGTAGCCGTGCCGCTCCTCGCTGCGCCCGCCGACCACGTCGTAGGACACGATGCGCCCGGCCCGGTCGGGGTCGGTGGCCTGGTCGTCGAAGCCGACCAGGATCGGCACCACGGCCAGGCCCTGCATCGCGGCGGGCAGGTTGTCGCGGACCATCTTCGACAGCTTGTTGGCCTTGCCGTCGAAGGTCAGCGGGACACCTTCGATCTTCTCGTAGTACTCGAGCTCCACGGCGAACAACCGCACCATCTCGATCGCCATCCCGGCGGTACCGGCGATGCCTGCCGCGGAGAAGGTGTCGGTGATGTACACCTTGTCCATGTCGCGGCTGGCCAGCAGGTTCCCCATGGTGGCCCGGCGGTCACCGGCGATCAGCACACCACCGCGGAAGGAGACCGCGACGATGGTGGTGCCGTGCGGCGCCAGGTCGGCGGCGGAGCCTTCCGAACCACCGAACCTGCTGGCGGGCAGCAGGTCCGGGGCGTGCATCCGCAGATGTTCGGTGAACGAGGACAGCGCGTTGCCCGCGTGGAGGCGCAACGGGTCTGAGGTCACTGGCCACCCTTCTGCACGTAGGCCCGCACGAAGTCCTCGGCGTTCTCCTCGAGCACGTCATCGATCTCGTCGAGCAGGTCGTCGGTTTCCTCCGCGAGCTTTTCCCGGCGCTCCTGACCCGCCGCGTCCGCGCCCTCGGGGCCTTCGTCCTCGTCGCCACCCCCGGCGCGCTTGGTCTGCTCTTGTGCCATGGCAGCCGACCTCCTCTTTCCCTCGTGAGCCCTCATTCGTGCTCGTTCTTCAACCCTACCGACGACAACCGACAGAATGGTCCATTCGCTACGGGATTGTCGCCGCACCGCGCCCTCAGTGCGTGAGCTGGTCCACCAGATCCGCCGCCGAGTTCGAGGAGTCGAGGAGTTTGCCCACATGGGCCTTGGTGCCCCGGCGCGGTTCCAGCGTCGGGATGCGCACCAGCGAATCGCCACCGAGATCGAAGATCACCGAATCCCAACTGGCGGCGGCGATGTCGGCGCCGAATCGGCGCAGGCACTCGCCGCGGAAGTAGGCGCGGGTGTCGGTGGGCGGGTTGTGCATGGCGTCGAGCACCTGCTGCTCGGTGACCAGCCGTTCCATCGAGCCGCGCGCGACCAGGCGGTTGTAGAGGCCCTTGTCGAGGCGCACGTCGGAGTACTGCAGGTCCATCAGATGCAGTTTCGGCGCGCCCCAGCCCAGGCCCTCGCGGTTGCGCATGCCCTCGAGCAGGCGCAGCTTGGCGGGCCAGTCCAGCAGGTGCGCGGCGTCGAGCGGGTCGCGCTCGAGCAGATCGAGCACGTGCGCCCACTTGTCGAGGATGTCGCGCACGCGCGCGTCGTCGGTGCCCTCGCGGTCGACGAACTTGGCGACCCGCTCGTGGTAGAGCCGTTGCAGCGCAAGGCCGGTCAGCTCGCGGCCGTCGGCGAGGGCGACCACGGCGCGCAGGCTCGGGTCGTGGCTGATCTGGTGCACGGCGGTGACCGGGCGGGCCAGCTGGAACTCGGTGAGGTCCTCGCCCGCCTCGATGAGGTCGAGCACGAGGGCGGTGGTGCCGACCTTGAGGTAGGTCGACCACTCGGCCAGGTTGGCGTCGCCGATGATCACGTGCAGGCGCCGGTACTTGTCGGCGTCGGCGTGCGGCTCGTCGCGGGTGTTGATGATGCCGCGCTTGAGCGTGGTCTCGAGGCCGACCTCGACCTCGATGTAGTCCGCGCGCTGGGACAGCTGGAAGCCCGCGTGGTCACCGGACTGGCCGATACCGACGCGCCCGGACCCGCAGACCACCTGGCGCGAGACGAAGAACGGGGTCAGCCCGGCGATGATGTGGCTGAACGGGGTGTCGCGGCTCATGAGGTAGTTCTCGTGGGTGCCGTAGGAGGCGCCCTTGCCGTCGACGTTGTTCTTGTAGAGCTGCAGGCGCGGGGCGCCGGGCACGCTCGAGGCGTGCCGCGCCGCGGCCTCCATGACCCGCTCGCCCGCCTTGTCCCAGATGACCGCGTCCAGGGGGTCGGTGACCTCGGGGGCGGAGTACTCGGGGTGGGCGTGGTCGACGTAGAGCCGGGCGCCGTTGGTGAGGATCATGTTGGCCGCGCCGACCTCGTCGGCGTCGATCACCGGCGCGGGGCCGCTCATCCGGCTCAGGTCGAACCCGCGCGCGTCACGCAGCGGCGATTCGACCTCGTAGTCCCAGCGGGTACGCCGGGCCCGGGGCACCCCCTCGGCGGCCGCGTAGGCGAGCACGGCCTGCGTGGAGGTGAGGATCGGGTTGGCCGTCGGCTCCGTGGGGGTCGAAATGCCGTATTCGACCTCGATTCCGATGATGCGCTGCATGGGTCGAGCCTAGTTGACGGGGTCGACCGGATATCGGGCGTTGGCCCTCAGCGCGGCGGATGTCATACCCGTGGTCGTCCTCGCGGACGATGTCCGGGTACGGCGACGGCGGCGATCATCGAGCGATGAGCGAGGCAGCAGAGGTCGCGCCGGGCCGCATTCCGGCGCTGGACGTCCTCCGGGGGATCGCGATCCTGGGGACGCTGGGCACCAACATCTGGATCCTGACGAACGTGGCCGGCATGCCCGGCTACCTGGACGAACTGGGCCGCACGCCGGAGACGGCGGCCGACTGGACCGAGCGCGTGCTCCAGCAACTGGCCCAGGGCAAGTTCCTCGGCCTGCTGACGGTCATGTTCGGCGTCGGTCTCGCCATCCAGCAGGGCTCGGCGCTGCGGCGCGGGCGGCCCTGGCCGGGCACCTACCCGTGGCGGGCGGTGCTGCTGTTCCTCGACGGCGTGCTGAACTTCCTGCTGGTGGCCGAGTTCGACGTCCTGATGGGCTACGCGGTGACCGGCCTCGTCGTCGCCTACGTGCTGGCGACGAGCGAGCGCGCGCAGCGGCGCTGGCTGATCGCCGCGGCCGCCGTGCACGTGGGCATGCTGACCCTGATCGCGGCGGCCTTCGCCCTCGCGCCCGCGGCGGAGCAGCCGCCCGCCCGGCTGCCCGACCCGAATCCCTATGCCGACGGGTCGTTCTGGGACCTGGTGGTGTTCCGGGCCGAGCACGCGCTCGTCTTCCGGCTGGAACCGGTGTTCGTGTTCCCGATGTCGATCGCGCTGTTCCTGACCGGCGCCTTCCTGTTCCGCGCCGGGGTGTTCACCGCGGCGGGCGCCCGGCTGCGGAAATGGCTGCTGGTACTCGGTTTCGGTGTCGCGGCGCCGATCGACCTGCTGGTCGGGATCTTCGGCGGCGGCGACCTGATCGTGTTCACCCGGTACGGCACCGCTCCCCTGGTCGCCCTCGGCATCCTCGCGCTGGTCGCGGAGTTCTTCCTGCGCCGACCGCGCGTCGGCTGGGCGGGCAGGCGGCTGACCGAGGTGGGCCGCACGGCGCTGAGCTGCTACATCCTGCAGAATCTCGTCGCCTCGATCCTGTGCTACGGCTGGGGCTTCGGGCTCGCGTCCCGGGTCTCGCCCGAGGCGCGGGTGCCGTTCACGGTGGCGATCTACGTGGTGGTGGTCGTGATCATCGTGGCCGCCGCGCACCTGTGGCTGCGCCGCTTCGACCGTGGCCCGGTCGAGTGGTTCTGGCACAGCGGCTACCGGGTGCTGTCCGGGGAGAACCGCCGGGTCAGAAACGCTCGGCGGGCGGCGGACCCGCTTCCGGCGCGACGATGAGGTCGGCGACGAGCGAATCGCGTTGCAGCGGAACGCCGAGGCTGCGGGCGTTGCCCTCGAACAGCGAGAGCACCGATTCGGTGAGGATGCCCTGGACCTGCTCGGTGGTCAGGACCGGTTCCGGATCGGACCGCCAGCTGCCGACGACGCCGTCGACCAGGCCGATCATGCCGAAGGCCATGGGCCGGGCGCGGGCGGGTTCGATCCCGAAGCGGGCCAGGGTGACGGCGAACATGTCGGCGAGCTGACCGCCGATCTGCCTGCCCGCGCCGGACAGGGTGGCCGCGTCGGGATCCTTGGTCGGCTCCTCGCTGAGGAAGCGGTGCAGGTTGGGGTGGGCGTCGATCCAGCCGAGATAGGTGCCGACCGCGCCGCGCACCGCGTCGCGCAGGGTGCCGTCGGGCTGCAGGGCGGGCAGCAGCTCGGCCAGCAGCAGTTCCAGGATGCGCCTGCGCGCCAGCCGGTCGAGGTCGGCGCGGCCGCCGACGTGCCGGTAGACCACCGGGCGCGGCAGGTTGAGCCGTTCGGCGATGAGCTGCACGGAGATCTCGAGCCCGTGTTCCTCGATGACCTCGATCGCGGCGTCGATCATCTCGGCCCTACGGCGCTCCTTGTGCCCCTGCCACCGGGTGGCGCGGCCGTCGGCCACCGGGGTCTCGGCGGGCGCTGCGGGGTCGACGGAAGCTGTCACGACCTCCACGATACCCGCAGGCACATTGACCGTTACGCCCTGTTGCACTAACATAAGTGATACACCTTGTATCACCTATATGGGTACGCCCGAGAGTGAGCCTGACATGGGGAACAACGCCGTTTCCGCCCGTGATGCCTTCTCCCGCCGGCTGCTGGCCGGTTCGGTCCGCCGATCCTACGAACCCGCCGTCGACCTCGACTGGGACGCGCCGCTCGACCCGGACGGGTACTTCCTGCCCCCCGAGGTCGTGTCCCTGCACGGCACCGCGATCTGGGACGCCCTGCCGCCCGCCACCCGGCGGGAACTGTCGCGCCAGGAGCTGGCCAACATCCTCTCCGTCGGCATCTGGTTCGAGAACCTGCTCGAGCGCCTGCTGCTGCGCGAACTGCTCCACGGCGACCCCACCTCCCCGACCGCGCACTACGTGCTCACCGAGATGGGCGACGAGTGCAGGCACATGCTCATGTTCGGCAAGCTGATCGAGCGCATCGAGGCGCGGCCGTACTGGCCGCGCCCCGCGGGCAGGCTCGCCATCTCGGCGCTGCCGCTGGTCCTGCGCGGCAACATGGTGTGGGTCGCGGCGCTGGTCGGCGAGGAGATCTTCGACGCGGTCCAGCGCCGCATCCTCGACGATCCGCAGCTGCAGCCGATCGTGGCACGGGCCATGCGCATCCACGTCACCGAGGAGGCCCGCCACATCGGGTTCGCCCGCGACGCCCTCGCCCGGCGGGTCTCGCACATCTCCGCCGCCGAACGCGCCTACATCCGGCTCTGCGTGGCCGCCGCCGGTCCGCTCTTCGCGGCCCTGATCACCAACCGGCACGCCTACGACCGGGCCGGGCTGGACGGCCGGGCCTGCCGCCGCGCGGCGCTGGCCAACCCCGACGCCCGCCGGGTGCGGGCCCAGGGCGCGGCCGAACTGACCGCCTTCCTCGACCGCAACGGGCTGTTCGGCCCGATCGGCAAGCGGCTGTGGCGACGGGTGGGACTGGCATGAGCGTGCTGGTACTCGGCCCCGATCGCGACCGGCGGCTGCTCGCCGCCGCCCTGGGCAGGCCGGTCACGGGGGCACCGGCCCCGGACGAGCTGACCTTCGACGAGGACGCCGACGCCTGGCGGGCGCGCTTCGCCGACGGGCGCGTGGTGCGCAGCCCGCTGGTCGTGCTCGGCACGGGCCTGCCGTGCCCACCGGACGGGCCGGCGCTGCCGGTGTACGGGCGCGGCGCCCGCGAGCTCTCGGCGGTGCTGGCCCCGCGGCCCCGCACCCTGCTCGGCCTCGCCGTGCACGGCTTCCCGAACCTGTTCCTGCTGGACGGCCCGGATTCCGGTGCCGCCCGGCCGCTCTCGCCGCGCAGCCGCCGCGCCCGCGCGAGCTGCCTGGCCGGGTTGATCCGGCACACGGAGCGGGTGGCGGCCACCCGGATCGAGGTGCGCGCGAGCAGTCAGCACGAGAGCAGCAGGCGGCTGGCGGCCTACGTGGTCAGCGGGACCAAGCCGCCCGCCGTCCGGGACGCGGCGCACCGGCGGGCCGTGCGGCGCTGCACCGCACGACATTTCGATCTCACCGTCGCCGCCGACCGCGAACCGGCCTGGGACTACGCCGGTCCCGCGGTCCTCGAGCTCCCGGGCGAGGACATCGCGGTCACCGCCACGCTGGCCGGGCATCCGGACCCGATCGACGGCCGCTACCACTGGTACGGCCGGGTGCGCGCCGCCGACCCCGCCGCTCCCCTGCCCACCCGGCTGCGGGTCAGCGCCGCGCTCCGCACCGACGGCGAGGCGGTGGCCGTCACGCTCGCCGAGCGCGACCCGTGGGGCGGCCTGCGGGTCACCGGGACCGGGCCGCCACCGTACGGCCGCTCGCGCGCTCAGTGCAGCGATTCCGCCTCGAGGTAGTACCGGACCTCCATCGCGCGCAGCACGTCGCGGACCACCGGCGGCGCCCAGTCCGCCGACGGGTCGCGGTGCACCGTCGCGCGTCCCACGCGCAGGTGCGCGCCACGGGTGTACAGGACGAACTCCGGCGCCGCGGTGACGTTGCGCACCCAGTCGGTGTCCGGGCCGTAGGTGAGCGCGATCCGGTAGCGGCCCGCGGCGTGGAAGAGCAGCACGGGCGTGCGGTAGGCGGCGCCGGTGCGCCTGCCGCGGTGTTCGACCACCGCCAGGGGCGGCACCCGCCCGGCGAGCGTGCCGAGGACGGGATTGGTGACCCGGCGGTTGAATCGGGCCAGGCTTCGCGGCAGCACCATCGCCGGTGTCCTCTCGCGGGGTGACGGCGTCGGATCCCACGGTACCCTCGGCCGATGTCCGCGCATCCGGAACGGGAACCGCTGGCCGTGTACGACGCGACGGGCGCGGTGATCGGCACCGCCGACCGGGGCACCGTCTATCGCGAGGGCCTCTGGCACGCGAGCGCCGGGGTCCTGGTCCGCTCGCTGGACGGGACCCGCGTCCACGTACACCGGCGCACCGACACCAAGCTGGTCTTCGCCGGTCTGCACGACTGCGTGGCGGGCGGCGTGGTCGGCGCCGGCGAGACACCCGCGGCCACCGCGAGACGCGAACTCGGCGAGGAACTCGGGCTCACCGTGCCCGACGGCACCACCCTCCCGCTGCGCGTGCGGACGTCCTGGGACGGGGCGTGGGCGGGGCGGCCGCTGCGCTGCCACCTGTTCGTCTACGAATTCCGCTCCGACGGTCCGGTCCACCTCCAGCCCGGCGAGATCGCCGGCGGCTGGTGGTGGACCGACGCGCGACTGCGCGCGCGGCTGGCCGACCCGGCGTGGCCGTTCGTCCCCGACACCCGCGCGGTCGTCGACCGGCTGCTGCGCTGACCGTCAGTCCAGCGAGCGCAGCGACTCCTCGTCGCGCGCGACCACGGCGCCGCCGTCGGCGGTGAGCACGATCGGTCGCTGGATCAGCTGCGGATGCTCGGCCAGCGCGCGCACCCAGCGATCCCGGTCGGCCTCGGTCCGGCCCCAGTCCGCCATGCCCAGCTCCTGGGCGATCCGCTCGCCCGTGCGGGTGATGTCCCAGGGTTCGGCGCCGAGCCGGGCCAGCACCGCGCGCAGCTCGTCGGCCGAGGGCGGGTCCTCCAGGTAGCGGCGCACGGTGTAGCCGACACCGGCCGCGTCCAGGTGCGCGGTCGCGTTCCGGCTCTTGGAACAGCGGGGGTTGTGCCAGATCTCGGTCATCGGTGCAGCGTAGCGCCGGTGCGCCGACCGCGGCCCCGCGGTCGGCTCCGGACGCGGCGACACCGGGGTCGCGCGCGCCCGGCCGACACCGAACCACCTGGCGCGCAGGGCTTCCCGGCGTAACGCCGCGCGCGCGGGCCGGAGCTGGAATGATGCGCCGTGCCCCCTCCCCCCGCACCCACCACGAGGAGACACCGCCCGGTGAGCATTCCTTCCCAGGCGCCGGTCGTCCGCCGGTTCGCCGCCGTCCTCGGCGCGGCCGCCGCCACGGCCGCGCTCGTCGCGTCCGCCCCGTCCGCGGGCGCCGCGCCCGCCGCGAGCTGCGCCGCCG
>NZ_BAGK01000129.1 GCF_000308795.1 Nocardia thailandica NBRC 100428
GGTGGAATCGGTCAGGCTCGACGCGGTGGATCGCGGGCTGCTGCACGCCCTGCAGGTCGACGGGCGGGCGCCGTTCCGCCGGATCGGCGAGGTCCTCGACGTCTCCGATCGCACGGTCGCCCGCCGGTTCGCGCGGCTGCGGGCCGCGGGGCTGCTGCGGGTCACCGCCATCGCCGACCCGCGGCGCACCGGCGCCGCCGAATGGCTGATCCGGCTCGTCGTGCGTCCCGGGGCCGCGACGGCGGTGGCCCGCGCGCTGGCCCGCCGCGCGGATACCTCCTGGGTGACCGTGCTGTCCGGCGGCACCGAGGTGACGGCCATGGTCCGGGTCCCCGGCGCCGGGCCGCTCCCGCTCGACGCGCTGAGCGGGCACGCCGGCGTGGTCTCGGTCGCCGCGCAACGCATCCTGCGGCCGCTCACCGAGGCGCCCTGGCACGGCCGGGCCTCCACCCTGGACGCGGCGCAGGTCGGCGCGCTGACGGTGCCGGTGCTGGAGCGACCCGAGCCGCTGCCCGCGGCCGCGCTCGACCGTCATCTGTTCCCGGCGCTGGCGATGGACGGGCGCACCGACATCGCCCGTCTGGCCCGGCTGGCGGGGTGGTCCGAGTCCGCCGTGCGCCGCCGCCTGGAGGACCTGCGCAGGCACCGGGCGCTGCGGTTCGACGTCGAGATCGACGCGGGGGTCCTCGGTTTCGGCCTCCAGGCCCTGCTGTGGCTGACCGTCGCGCCCGCCGAACTGGCCGCCGTCGCGGCCGCGCTGGCGACCCATCGCGAGGTCGCGTTCGCCTGCGCGGTGACCGGCGCGGCCGATCTCGTCGCCATCGTCGTCTGCCGGGACGCGGGTGACCTGGTCGACTACGTCGCCGAGTGCCTCGGCGCACTGCCCGGCGTGGAACACGTGGAGTCGGCCCCGGTCACCGCGATCGTCAAACGCGCCGCGCCCGTTCTCTGAGCGCCCGGCGCACGCCGGAGGCACCGAACGGCGGATCCGACTGCGGCATGGTCATGGAGTGGGTTAGTCTCTGAAACAGATAGACAAAAAATTGACTGTAGAGGAGACGTCATGCACCCGTTCCGCGCAGCGGTGGAGGCACGCGACATGGACGCCGTGGCGGCCCTGCTGGCCGACGACGTCGTGTTCGCCAGCCCGGTCGCCTTCCAGCCCTACCCGGGCAAGGCGATCACCGCCGCGATCCTGCGCGCGGTCATCCGGGTGTTCGAGGACTTCCGGTACGTCCGCGAGATCGGCGGCGAGCGCGACCATGCGCTCGTCTTCGAGGCGACGATCGACGGCAAGCGGGTCACCGGCTGCGACTTCCTGCACGTCGACGAGGACGGCCGCATCGACGACTTCATGGTGATGGTGCGCCCGCTGTCGGCCGCGACCGCGCTCGCCGCCCGCATGGGCGAGCAGTTCGAGCGGATCAAGGCCGAGGCCGCCGCCGAACTCGCGGAGCGGGCCGGGGCGTGACCGGCCGGTTCCTGCGCTACGTCGCCCTCGGCGACTCGCAGACCGAGGGCCTCGGCGACGGCGACGACGTCACCGGCGTGCGCGGCCTCGCCGACCGGCTGGCCGAGCGGCTCGCGACCGTCGAACCCGCGCTGACCTACGCCAACCTGGCGGTCCGCGGCACGCTCGCCGGGCGCATCCGCGCCGAGCAACTCGCGCGGGCCCGTGCCCTGCGCCCGGACGTGGCGACGGTGATCGCCGGGGTCAACGACGTCCTGCGCCCCCGGTGCGAT
Source organism: Nocardia thailandica NBRC 100428 (assembly GCF_000308795.1). Taxonomy (GTDB): domain Bacteria; phylum Actinomycetota; class Actinomycetes; order Mycobacteriales; family Mycobacteriaceae; genus Nocardia; species Nocardia thailandica. The sequence continues at coordinate 1,744 of NZ_BAGK01000129.1, forward strand.
CTCGACGCGGTGGCGGGGCACGTCGAGGCGATGTTCGCCGGCCTGCGCGCCGACGGCACCGTCGTCGCCACGGTCACCTTCCCCGACATCGGCCGCATCACGCCCCTGGCCCGGCCGCTCGCGGGCCGTATCGCCGCGCTCAACGACCGGATCCGCGCCGCGGCCGGGCGGCACGGCGTCCTGGTCGCCGAGACCGCGGACCACCCCGTGGTCGCCGATCCGCGCCTGTGGAGCGCGGACCGCCTGCACGCGGGCCCGCTCGGCCACCAGCGCATCGCCGACGCCCTGGCCCAGGTCCTCGGCGTCCCGGGCGCGGGCGACGACTGGACCCGGCCCCTCGACCCCCTGCCCGCGCCGTCCCCGGCCGCCGCCGTCGGCGCCGAGATCCGTTGGCTGGCGACCTTCCTCGCGCCCTGGATCGGCCGCAGGCTGACCGGCCGCTCCTCCGCCGACGGCCGCACCGCCAAGCGACCCGAACTGCTGCCGGTCGCCGTCGCCGCCGAACCGTGAGCCTCGGCCCGGGGAGTCGGGGCCGGACCGCGCCCCGGCACGGGACGCGCGGGCTACCGTGGAGCGGTGCTCCCCTCCGAACCGGTGCGGCTGCGATCGACGCGGGGGCGGTGGATCCTGGTGGCCACCGTCCTCGGGTCGTCGGTCGCGTCGCTGGACGCGACGGTGGTCAACGTGGCGCTACCCCGCATCGGGGAATCGCTCGGCACGGGCGTGGCGGGGCTGCAGTGGACGGTCAACGGGTACACCCTGACCCTGGCCTCGTTCATCCTGCTCGGCGGCTCGCTGGGTGACCGGCTCGGGCGCCGCAAGGTGTTCGTGT
>NZ_BAGK01000128.1 GCF_000308795.1 Nocardia thailandica NBRC 100428
AAGGAGCGCGGCGACGTGTCCTTCCTCGCGCAGGTGCTGTTCTACCCGGTGACCGACGCGAACTTCGACACCGGCTCCTACGAACGGTTCGCCGAGGGCTACTTCCTCAGCCGCGAGGGCATGCGCTGGTTCTGGGACCAGTACACCACCAGCGAGCGGGACCGCGCCGAGATCACCGCCTCCCCGCTGCGGGCGAGCACCGAGCAGCTGGCCGGCCTGCCGCCCGCGCTGGTCATCACCGCCGAGGCCGACGTGCTGCGCGACGAGGGCGAGGCGTACGCGGCCAAGCTGCGCGCGGCCGGGGTGCCGGTCACCGCCGTGCGCTACGGCGGCATCGTCCACGACTTCGTGATGGTCAACGCGCTGCACGACACCCACGCCGCCCGCGCCGCCGTCGCCCAGGCGGTGGCCACCCTGCGCACCGCACTGCACCCGGCCTGAATCGTTTCGAGGAGTACCTTCCGTGAGTACCGAAAACACCACGCCCACCGTCGTTCTCGTCCACGGCGCATTCGCCGACTCGTCCAGCTGGCACGGCGTCGCCCGGCGGCTGCGCGAGGCCGGGGCGACGGTGATCGCCGCCGCGAACCCGCTGCGCGGCCTCGCCGCCGACGCCGCCTACGTCGCGGCGGTGCTCGACGCGATCGACGGCCCGGTCGTCCTGGTCGGGCATTCCTACGGCGGCAGCGTCGTCACGGTGGCGGCCGCGGGCCGCGAGGACGTCCGCGCGCTGGTCTACATCGCGGCGTTCCTGCCCGATCGCGGCGAGAGCGCGCTCGAGCTGACCGACCGGTACCCCGGCTCGACGCTGGGACCGGCCACCACGCCGCGGTCCTACCCGCTGCCCGGCGGGGGCACCGGCACCGAGCTGACCATCCGGCCGGAGCGCTTCGCGGCGCAGTTCGCCGGCGACGTCGAGGTCGAGACCGCCGAGCTCATGGGCGTCACCCAGCGCCCGGTCGCCCTGGCCGCGCTCCAGGAGGGTGCCGACGCGGTGGCGTGGCGCGACACCCCGTCCTACGCGCTGCTCACGACGCGCGACAACAACATCCCGATCGAGGCGCAGCGGTTCATGGCCGCGCGTGCGGGCGCGGTCACCGTGGAAACCGAGGCCTCCCACGCGGTCTCGGTGTCGCGGCCGGACGTGGTCGCCGATCTCGTGCTGCGCGCCGTGCGCGCCTGAGCGACGGTGCGGGGCGGCCCGCCCGCCGCCCCGCGATCCGCTCACAGCAACCTCCCAGCGCGTTGCCGGCCATGCGCCCAGCATCCGCTCCTAGGGTCGTCGCCGAGACCACCGACACGAGGAGCACTGATGCACGAGCACGACCGGGGACTCCAGCACGACCTGCGCACCCTGTCCCGCAGGCGGGCACTGTCGATGTTCGGGCTCGCCGGCGCCGCGGTGGTGGCGGCCGGGTGCGCGAACGCCGCCGACGACACCAGCGCCACCGCGAGCAGCGGCACGGGGACCCCCACCGCCGCGACTCCCGCGGCGGCCCCGCAGGAGACCCAGGGCCCCTACCCCGCCGACGGCTCCAACGGGCCCAACATCCTCGTCGAGTCCGGCGTCGTGCGCTCCGACCTCACCACCAGCTTCGGCGCGTATTCCGGGAGCGCGCAGGGTGTTCCGCTGACGTTGACGATGACGATGCGCGACCTGGTGCGGGGCGCGGCCGGCACCGGCATGGCCGTCTACGTGTGGCACTGCGACCGCGAGGGCCGGTACTCGCTCTACAGCGAGGGCGTCACCGAGCAGAACTACCTGCGCGGCGTCCAGGTCGCCGGGGACGACGGGACCGTCCGCTTCACCTCGATCTTCCCCGCCTGCTACGACGGCCGCTGGCCGCACATCCACTTCGAGGTCTACGACGACCTGGCCACGGCGGTGGCGGGGAACAACGCCCGGTTGACCTCCCAGATCGCCCTGCCCCGGGACGTCTGCGAGCAGGTCTACGCCGCCGACTCCGGCTACGCGGCGAGCGTCCCCAACCTGGCGCGGGTCAGCCTGTCCTCCGACATGGTCTTCGGCGACGGCTGGGACGCCGAACTGGCCACGGTCGCCGGCACACCGGCGGGCGGGCTGTCGGCGTCGATCACCATCGGCGTGGCGGCGGCGTCGGAGAACACGCAGGCGCCCGGCGCGCCCGGCGGGATGCCGCCCGGTGGCGGGATGCCGCCGAGCGGCCGCGCGCCGCGCTGACCCCGCACGCGCCGTCGTCATCGGGCACAACCGGGGACCGGCCCGGCGGTGACTCGTCCCGACGTGCTGGGTCCACCCGCGCCGAACTCCTAATGTCGGCACCGTGTCACCGCAGACCACAGCTCCCGCGCCCCGTCATTTCGACGTGCTCGTCGTCGGTTCCGGCTTCGGCGGCAGCGTCACCGCGCTGCGCCTGGTGGAGAAGGGGTACACGGTCGGGGTGCTCGAGGCGGGCCGCCGTTACGCCGACGCCGACTTCGCGGCGACCAGCTGGGATCTGCGCCGGTACCTGTGGGCGCCGCGCGTGGGCTGCTTCGGGATCCAGCGCATCCACCGGCTGCGCGACTGCTTCATCCTGGCGGGCGCCGGGGTGGGCGGCGGATCGCTGAACTACGCCAACACCCTCTACCGGCCGGGCCCGGCGTTCTTCGGCGACCGGCAGTGGGCCGGGATCACCGACTGGGCCGCGGAATTGGGGCCGCACTACGAACGGGCGAGCCGCATGCTCGGCGTGGTCCGCACGCCGCGCCCCACCCCGGCCGACGCGATCATGCGCGAGGTCGCCGAGGAGATGGGCGTGGGCGACACCTTCGTCCCGACGCCGGTCGGGGTGTACTTCGGGGCACCCGGGCAGACGGTGCCCGACCCGTATTTCGGCGGAGCGGGCCCGGAGCGCACGGGCTGCATCGAATGCGGCGAGTGCATGACCGGGTGCAGGCACGGCGCGAAGAACACGCTGGTGAAGAACTATCTCGGCCTGGCCGAGGCGGCCGGGGCGCAGGTCGTGCCGATGACGACCGTCACCGCCGTACGGCCTCGGCCGGGCGGCGGCTGGCAGGTCGACACCGAACGCACCGGCGCGTGGATCCGTAAGGGCCGCACCGCGTTCACCGCCGACCGCGTCGTCCTGGCCGCGGGCACCTGGGGCACGCAGAATCTGCTGTTCCGGATGCGCGACCGGGCGATCCTGCCCGATCTCTCGCCGCGGCTGGGCGTGCTGACCCGGACCAATTCCGAGGCCATTCTCGGCGCGGGCCGCACCACCCTCGATCCGGCCACCGACCTCACCACGGGGGTGGCCATCACCTCGTCGTTCCACCCGACCCCGGACACCCATGTCGAACCGGTCCGCTACGGCAAGGGTTCCAACACCATGGGCCTGCTGCAGACCTATCTGGTCGACGGCGGGAAGCGCACGCCACGCTGGGCGCGGGTACTGGCGATCGCCGCGCGGCATCCGGCCCGGACCGCGCGCCTGCTGCGGACCCGGCAGTGGAGCGAGCGCACCCTGATCCTGCTGGTCATGCAGAGCCTCGACAACTCGATCACCACCTTCACCCGCCGTGGCCTGTTCGGCCGCCGGTTCACCAGCAAGCAGGGGTACGGCGAACCGAATCCGTCCTGGATCCCGGCCGGGCACGAGGTGACCCGGCGGGTCGCCGGGAAGCTCGGCGCGACCGCGGGCAGCACCTGGCCCGACATCTTCGGGGTGCCGGTGACCGCCCACTTCATCGGCGGCTGCGTCATCGCCGCCGATCCCTCCGGCGGGGTGATTGATCCGTATCACCGGGTGCACGGCTATCCCACGCTGAGCATCGTGGACGGCGCGGCCATCTCGGCCAATCTCGGCGTGAACCCGTCGCTGACCATCGCGGCCCAGGCCGAACGCGCCGCCGCGCTGTGGCCGAACAAGGGCGGGACCGATCCGCGCCCGCCGATGGGCGCGCCCTACCGCCGGATCGATCCGGTGCCCGCCCAGGCGCCGGTCGTGCCCGCGCACGCGCCCGTCGCGCTCGGGCTGCCGGTCGCCCGGCACGACTCGGCGTGACCGCGTCGCCGCGCCCGATCCGGGCCCGGGATCCGATCCCGCACACGGTCGCGGCCGAAACCTGCGACGATGTCCATCACACCGACCGGTACCTTCCCGGCCGGTCGATCGTGTAGCGGAGTCGGGACTCCCCGAGGACCAGGTAAGGCAGGTCGTGGCGTGGGTATCAGGAAGCAGGCCACGCGTGTCGGCGCGGCGGCGCGGACGCGGGTGGCGAACTGGGCGGCGCGCGCACGCGCGGGCCTCGGCGCGGGACGGCGGCCGGAGGGCGAGCGACTCCGGGATCAGCCCGGCGCATGCCCGGGGCACCCGGCCACCGCCGCGACGGTGGCGGAGACGACGGTGACCGACCCGGCCGCCCCCGCGCCGGTGGCCGACACCGAGCCCACGCAGGCGCCGCAGGCCGCCGACCCCGGAATCGCCGGCGTGCCCGCGGATCCGGAGCCGGGCGGGCTCGTCGCCGGCCGCATGCGGGAACCCGAGTACCGCCTGCGCCAGAGCGCCCTGGTCTACGCCGACCACGTCGCCCCGATCAACCGCCTCGTCGACGACCTGCGCGCCGAACACGGCGAGTGGATGCCCTATGTCGCCCCCACCTACGGCGGGGTCCGCGCGCGCGTCCTCGCCGTGTTCCGCGACCCGGGGCCGGGCAGCAGGCAGGACACCGGCAGCGGCTTCGTGTCCCTCGAGAACGACGACCAGGCCGCGGAACGGCATCTCGACTTCGTCTCCGCCTCGGGTGTCACCCCCGCCGACCTCATGGTGTGGAACACCTATCCCTGGACCATCGGCCGCAACCCGACGGTGGCCGAGATCGACCGCGGGCTCGACCCGCTGAACCGCCTGATCGGGCTGCTGCCCGACCTCGAGGTGATCATCGTCCACGGTGTCGCCACGCAGAACGCCTGGAAGCGCTTCGAGCGCGAATATCCGCAGACCGCCGCGCGTTTCACGGTGACGAAGACCTATCACACCGGCAAGCAGGCCCTGTGGACCCCCGACGCCGACGAACGCGACCGGCGCCTGGCCCACATCGCCGACGCCTACGACCGCGCGGCGCAGGCGATCGGCGTGGTGCGGGCAGGCTGAGACGAACCGCCGGCCGGGTCTAGGTCACCAGTTCCAGCACCGCCCGCGGCGCGGACAGCGAGACCTCCGTCGGGAAGCTCATGCGCACCAGCCGGTGCGGCTGAGCCGCGTCGAAGTGGGCGAGGAACGGCGGCAGCAGGCCCCCGACGATCTTGTCGACCAGCGAGTTCACCTGGGCGAAGCTGGGACGGATCCGGACCTGCCAGCACGGCAGCTCGCCCGCGGGCACGGTGACGGTCGTCCGCTTCTCCACCTTCGCCACCAGCGGCCAGGACACCGAGAACGCCAGCCACGCGTCGAGATCGCGGCCGGCGCCCTCGGTGAAGTCCAGGCCGCGCAGCAGGGTCAGCCCGCCCGCGACGGGCATGATGTGCACCGGGAACGGCGCGAGACCCGCGCCGAACTGCAGGTGCACCGTGTCGGCGAAGTCGACCTCCTCGCGGGAGACCACCTTGCGGCCGGAGCGGGTCTCGGCCCGGTAGTGCTCGGCCAGGATGTGCCCGTCGCGGCGGTCGAACCGCTGCTCGATCATCATGGTCAGTTCCGGGCCACGCGGGCCGGTTCCGCCGACGCGCACGTCGAGCGCGGTGCGGTAGCCGCCGCGCTCGCAGGCCACGATGTGGGTGAGTTCGGCGACGGGACCGCCGTCGCCGACGCGCACGGTGTAGACCGACTTCTCCCCGTCGGGGATGCCGGGGTCGCGGAAGGCGTGGTGCACGAATCCTCCTGTGGTCAGCCGGGATCGGCGGGCAGCCCGGCGACGGCGCGCATCGCCGCGCGCACGCTGCAGACGTAGCGGCGCACCGAGTCGTCGGCGATGTCGGTGCCGGGATAGATGGCGCTCATGGAGGTGCCCGCGGGTAGGCGGTTGATCCAGAACAGCGCCTCCTCCGACGCCGCCCGGTTGGCGTAGACGCCGGCGGTGACCAGGTCGAAGAACTCGTGTCCCGCGAAGTCGCGGGCGTCGACGAAGGAGATCATCGGCGTGACCCACCCCGGTTCGACCTGTATCTCCGAGTCCGGGGGCAGCAGTTCCAGTACCCGGTGGAACGACGTGGGCGCCAGCAGGAGCCCGGTCTCGTAGGCGCGCTGGGCCAGCGGCAGGATCCGTTCGGCCGTGGCGCGCGCGCCGATCGGGAAGGCCACCGGGACCAGCGTGACGTACCAGCCCACCGACGCGTTCTGCGCGGCCGAGGCGCGGGTGCTGATCGGGGTCATGCCGAAGTAGTAGTCGGCGCCGGTGAGTTCGCGCTCGGCCAGCGCCGCTGCGGCGAACACCCCGCCGACGAAGTCCGCGCCCGCGGCCCGGCACGCCCGCTCGAACGCCTCGCCCTCGGCCGCGTCGAGCAGCGGCACGGTCAGGTGCGCGCTGCGGTCGTAGCCGTCGGCCCGCCTGCCCAGGTCGAGCGGGAAGGTGGGCAGGGCGTTGTCGTTGCCCGCCAGCAGCGCCAGCCAGCGCTTGACCCCCGGCGAGGCCAGCGTGAGCTGGTCGCTGTGCGCCCGTTCGGCCGCGCAATAGTCGAGATAGCTGGCCGCGGGCGGCAGCGGGGGCGCGTCCTCCCACATCTCGGCCGCGTAGAGCTGCACGAAGTCCGAGGCCGACAGGTACTGGCCGAGCCCGTCGCTGTGCAGGTGGTCGACGGCGAGGTAGACCGTCGTCGACTCGCCGTGCTCGATCGCCCCGAAGGTGAAGCAGTCCCACTGGAACGGGCCGGGCGTGGTCTTCTCGACGTGCCTGCACACGGCCTCGGGGTCGTCGATCCAGCCGTAGTCCACCGGGACGAACTCGACGTCCTCGGCGGGCACGAGATGGCGGCGCAGCTCGGGTCCGTCGAAGTCGAACCAGGTGCGGAAGGTGTCGTGGCGCAGCAGGAACGCGTTGACGATCCGCGTCATCACCGCGCGGTCGATGTTCCCGGCGGGGATCTGCGCGGTGACCAGCAGCAGGCCGGAGAACCGGAAGTCGGCGCCGCTGTGGCGCGCCGCCAGGCGCAGGTACTGCTCCTGCTGCAGGGACGCGGGCACGGGATGCACGGGGGCCCGGGCCGCGCACGCCAGCGAAGCGGGCGAGGCGGTCCAGGTGACCAGCCGGCCCGGGGCGGGCCGCCAGTCGTCGATCAGTCCGAAGTCGACCATGCGCTCGCCCCGGTCACCGGGTGGACCCGGCGAGCTGCCGCTCGTCGAGTGGTTCGGGCCGGGGGGCCGCGGGCGCGGGGGCCGGGACCGCCTGCGCGGCACCGGGTTCGGAGGCGAGGATGAGTTCGGCGACCTTCGGCCCCGCCTGTTCGAGGCTGAAGGAGCGGCCCATCTGCAGCGACATCAGGTCGATGCCGAGGGTCTTGGTGACCCGGGCGCCGAGTTCGACGGCCATGAGCGAGTCGAGCCCGAGTTCGGGGACCGGCACGGTCATGTCGATCGATTCGACCGGCACGCTCATCACGACCGCCAGTTCCTCGGCCATCTTCCTGGCGATGTAGGGCCCCCGTTTGGCGTCGTCCATGGCGGCCAGCTCGCCGCGCAGCCGGGCCAGTTCGGAGGTGTCCTTGGCCGAGGCCTGCGCCAGGGCCGAGGTGCGGCCGGTGCGGGTCAGCTGCGGGAAGGTGCCGGTGAGTTTGGCCCAGTCGGTGGGGATGATCGCGGCGCGGGTCGCGCCCAGGCGCAGGGTCTGTTCCAGGTAGGCGGTGGCGTCGGCCATGTCGATGGGGCCGAAACCCACCAGATCCAGGTACTTCTCGGCGGTCTCGTCGGCCGCCATGCCGCCGGTGACGCCCGAGAGGTGCCCCCAGCCCACGCACAGCGCGCGTTCGCCCGCCCTGGCCCAGCGCTCGGCCAGCTGCTCGACCGCGACATTGGCCGCGCAGTAGCTGAACTGACCGTAGATGCCGTACATCGAGCCGCCCGAGGAGCACAGCACGAACATGTCCAGGGTGATCCCCGCCTCGGCGACGGCGGCGTGCACGACCTGCGCGCCGTGCACCTTCGGCCGGTACACCTTGTCGAGCTGGCCGAGGCCGAGCTGGCTGATCCGGTTGTCGGCCACCGCGCCCGCGGCATGGAACACCCCGCGCAGCGGATGCTCCGGCCGGTGCGCCCGGCCGACGACCGCGGCGACGGCCCGGGGATCGGTGACGTCGGCGAGTTCCTCGACGACCTCCACCCCCATCGTGCGCCAGGCCTCGAGCTGACGGCGCGCGGTCTCGGTGGTGGCGCCGCCGCGCCCGAGCAGCACCAGCCTGCGCGCGCCGCGCAACGTCAGCCAGCGGCCGATGGCCAGGCCGAACCCGCCGAACCCGCCGGTGATCAGGTAGCTCGCCGCCGGGTCGATCTCGACCTCGGGCAGCAGGGGCCGCACGGCAGGCGCGGGGGCGTCCATCCGCAGCGCGATGCGCGCGGGCCGCGACGAGCGCAGGGTCTCCTCGAACGCCTTGGCCACGTCGTCGGTGTCGTACATCTGGTACGGCAGAGGCGTGTACGCGCCGGTGGTGACCTTGTCGAACACCCGCTCGAGCAGCGCGGCCAGGCGCTGGGGGTCGACGGCGACCAGGCGGTCGAGGTCCATCGAGTAGTAGGCCAGGTTCTTGTCGAAGTTGGCCAGTTCCAGCAGGCCGCCGGTGTAGATGTCGGCCTTGCCGACCTCGACGATGCGCCCGAATTCGGCGGCGGCGTGGAAGTTCTGGCGCAGGATCTCCCCCGGCGCGCTGCTGACGATCACGTCGGCGCCCTTGCCGCCGGTCAGGGCGAGCACGTCGTCGACGAAGTCGAGCGACCGGGAGTTCACCGCGTGGTCGGCGCCCATGGCCAGCACGTGCGCGCGCCGTTCCTCGGTGCTGGCGGTGCCGATGATGCGGGCGCCGCGGGCCTTGGCGACCTGGATGGCGGCGGTGCCGACGCCGCCCGCCGCGCCGTGCACGAGGACGGTCTCGCCCGCCTCCAGGCGCGCGAGGTCGAGCAGCGCGTATTCGGCGGTGCCGAAGGCGATGGTGCTGGTGCAGTGGCCGGGGTCGGTGTCGGGCGGGACGACCACCACGAGCTGCCTGCTGACCACCGCGAACCGGCGCATCATGCCCTTGGAGGCCACCGCGACCAGGTCGCCGACCGCCACGTCGGTGATGTCGGGTCCGACCCGCACCACGGTGCCGACGCCCTCCATGCCGGGCACGGTGCCGAAATAGGTGGGGGCGAGCTCGCGTTCGCCGAGCAGGCCGATGACCTTGAGCGGGTCCTTGTAGTTCAACCCGATGACGTGCATCCGGATCTCGACCTCGCCCGGGCCGGGCGCCGGGCGCGGGCACCGGCGCCAGGCCAGCTGGGACAGCAGCCGGTTGCGTGGCATCTCCAGCGCGAAGTTGGCGTCGGGGTCGGTCAGCGGGGTGGCGGTGTCGAGCTCCTCGAGCCGCTCGGGCAGCGGCTTGGTGATCACCGGCGCCCAGCGCTTGCCGTCGCGCAGCAGGATCTCGTCGCAATTGTCGCCGGTGAACGCGCCGGGGACGGCGAGTTCGGCGACGACGGCCGAGACCGGGGTGGCGGTCTCGACGTCGATCAGCCGCCAGCGCAGCGGGGTCTGCTCGTTGAGCAGCACCCGCCGGGCGCCGGCCAGGGCCGAGCGGGCCGGGTCCGGCGGGACCGGGCTGCCGGGCAGGCTGAAGGCGTGTTCGGTGATCAGCGTGCAGTGCACGCGGCCGTCGCCGAAGACCGACTGCGGGGCGCCGCCCTCGACCGGGGGGTTGGCGTACTCGTCCACCGCGACCGCGATCCGCTTGAGCGTCCACAGCGCGGCCAGGTCGTCGGGGATGTCGCCGGCGACCACACAGACGTGCAGCCGCCCGGCGCCGTCGTCGACCGCGCGCAACCGATCGGCCAGTCCCGCTTCCAGATCCGCGTCGCCGGGCAGCGCGGTGAACAGCTGCGCGCCGGGCACGGCGTCGGCCAGTGCGAGCGCGAGGGTGCCCTCGCCGAGGGCGACGAGCAGGGTCGTCGCAGGCTCGGCGGCGAGGGTGGCCGGGTCGACGGGGTCGCGTTCCTCCATGGTGTCGGCGTAGTAGAAGTCGGCCATGCGGTGCAGGGGGTCGTCGCCGGGCTTGAGCGCGCCGATCTGCAGGCCGGCGAGCCGGGCGACGAGCCGGTGCTCGGGGTCGAGCAGGTCGACGTCGGCGCGCAGCCGGGCGCCGGGGTCGCGGCGGGCGACGACGGTGATCGTCTCGGGCAGCTCGCCGAGCAGCCGCACCGCGTTGACGCCCACGGGCACCATGACGCCCTCGTTGATGCGTTCGTCGGCGAAGAGCATGGCCGCGCACTGCATGGCCGCGTCGACCACGGCCGGATGGGCCAGGTGGCCCGAGTCCGCCGCGATGGCGCCGTCGACGGTGGCCACGACGACGTCGCGGCCCACCCGCACCGAGGTCACCCGCCGGAAGGCGGGCCCGTACTGCAGACCGGCGGCGGCGAGCCCGGCGTAGAACATCTCGGGGTCGATGTCGACGCCCCGGTCGATCTCGGGAACCTCGACGACCCGCTGTTCGTGGCCGCCGGTCAGGGTGCGGCCCGAGGCGTGCAGGGTCCAGGCGGTGCCGGTGGCGCTGCGCGAGCGCAGCAGGAACCGGCCGCTGGCCTCCTCGACCTGCAACGCGACCAGCGGCACGTCGGGCGCGCCCATGATGAGCGGCGCGACGAACCGGACCTGTTCGAGGGCGACCTGTTTCGATCCGGTCCGGGCGGCGGTCGCGCTCAGCGCGGCGTCGAGATAGGCGGCGCCGGGCATGATCTTGATGCCGTTGACGACGTGATCGGACAGCCACGGCAGCAGTTCGGTGCCGACCTGGAGCAGCCATTGCGACCGGCCCTCGAGGTCCGGGTCACCGAGCATCGGGTAGGCGCCCGGCGTGCCGAGCCGGGCCTGTTCGAACAGCGGCAGCGGCGCGTGCAGGCGGGTCCGCTGCCAGGGGTAGCGCGGCAGCGGCAGGTGCGGGGTCGCCGGGCGGGAGGGTGGGAACAGCAGGTCGCGGTCGAGCACCCCGGCGGCGTGCAGTCCGATCACGGTGTGGCGCAGGCTGTCGTGATCGGACCGGCCGCGGTCGAGGGTGGGCACCGTGGTGCCGTTGACGTCGGTGTCGATGAGGGCTTCGCGGATGTTGCCCGACAGCACCGGGTGCGGGCCGATCTCGAGGAAGACCCGGCTGCCCGCGCCGATCAGGCGGGTCACCGCGTCGTGGAAGCGCACGGGCCTGCGCACGTTGGACCACCAGTAGCCCGCGTCCCAGTCGCCGGCGGTGACCTGGTCGCCGGTGACCGTCGAATACAGCGGCACGCTGGGCTGCCGCGGCGCCAGATCGGCCAGGGCACGGCGCAGTTCGTCTTCGATGGGGTCCATGAGCCGGCTGTGATAGGGCACCTCCACCCGCAGCATGCGCGCGAAGACGCCCTCGGCGGTGAGCCGCTCGGCGATCTCGTCGAGCTGGTCGACGGCGCCCGCGAGGGTGACCGCGGTCGGGCTGTTGACCGCGGCGATGTCGACCCGCGGGTCGACATCGCCGAGGAGTGCCACGGCCTTGTCGCGGGTGAGGCCGACGGCGAGCATGCCGCCGGAGCCCGCGGTGGTGGCCTGGAGTCGGGAGCGGTGGTAGGCCACCCGCACGGCCTCGGGCAGGGTGAGCACGCCGCTGACGTAGGCGGCGGTGACCTCGCCGACGCTGTGCCCGACCACGGCCGCGGGGGTGATGCCCAGCGCGGCGAGTTCGCGCACGAGCCCGACCTGGACCAGGAAGTTCGCCGGTTGCGCCACGTCCGTGCGGGTGACCCGGGACTCGGCCTCGGGCCGACGCAGTTCCTCGACGATCGACCAGCCCGCCACCGCGCGGAACTCGGCGTCGATCAGGGCGGCGGTGTCGGCGAAGACGCCGCCCGCGTCCAGCAGGTCACGGCCCATCCGCCAGTGCTGGGGGCCCATGCCGGAGAACACGAACACCGGCTCGGCGGCGGCCGAGACGACGGTGCGGGCGGCGTCGCGGCCCTCGCCGTCGGCGTAGGCGCGCAGGTCGCGGACCAGGTCGTCGGTGGACCCGCCGACGAGCACGCCGGTGCGGAAGGGGTGGTGGGCCATGCGGGTCCAGGCGGCCTCGGCCAGCCGGTCCGGGTCGGCGCCCCCGGCGATCAGGTCGGCGAAGCGCCCGGCCAGGTCCCGGACGGCGCGGGTGCTGCGGCCCGACACCGGCAGGATGCCCAGGTGTTCGGGCGCGGGCGGCTCCGCCGCCGCGCCCACGGGGCGGTACTCCTGCAGGATGGCGTGGGCGTTGGTGCCGCCGTAGCCGAACCCGTTGACGGCCACCGCCATCGGGGCGGCACCCGCCGGGAGCGGCTGCGCCTCGACCTGCAGGTGCAGGCCCAGCTCGGCGAACGGGATGTCGGGATTGGGGGTGTCGAGCCAGCCCTGCGGCGGCAGGGTGCGGTGCCGGATGGCCAGGGCGGCCTTGATGACGCTGGCGACACCCGCGGCGGCCTCGGTGTGCCCGATGGTCGCCTTCACCGATCCCATGCCGACCGTGCCCGCGCGTCCGGAACGCGCGCCGAAGACGCGGCCGAGTGCCCGCGCCTCCACCGGGTCGCCGACCAGGGTGCCGGTGCCGTGCGCCTCGACGTAGGTGATCTCGTCGGGGGCGAGCCCGGAGCGGGCGCAGACCTCGCGCGCCAGCGCCTCCTGGGAGTCCACGTTCGGCACGGTGATGGCGGTGGTGCGGCCGTCCTGGTTCGACCCCGTCGCCTTGACCACCGCGTAGATCCGGTCCCCGTCGCGCACCGCGTCGTCGAGGCGCTTGAGCGCCACCATGCCCGCGCCCTCGCCGCGCCCGTAGCCGTCGGCGGTGGCGTCGAAGGACTTGCAGCGGCCGTCGGTGGCCAGGAAGCCGCCCTTGCACATGAGCACGAAGGTCTCCGGCTGCAGCATGACGTTCACCCCGCCCGCCAGCGCCACCCGGCAGTCGCCGTTGTCGAGGGCCTGGCAGGCCAGGTGGAAGGCCACCAGCGACGACGAGCACGCGGTGTCGACGGTGATCGCGGGACCGACCAGGTTGAGCGCGTAGGCGATCCGGTTCGACAGCATCGTGTAGGAGGCGCTGGCGGGGGTGTGCATGTCGGTGTGGAACAGCGCGGGCCCGACGACGCCGATGACCGACTGGTCGACCACGAAGCCACCGACGTAGACCCCCACCGATCCCCCGGCCGCCGCGCCGGCGATGCCCGCGTCGTCGAGGGCCTCCCAGGTGACCTCGAGCAGGAGCCGCTGCTGGGGGTCGAGCACGGTGGCCTCGCGCGGGGAGATCCCGAAGAAGTCGGGGTCGAAGGCCCACGGGTCGCCGGTCATGAAGGCGCCGCGCTTGGTGTAGCTACGTCCCGGCGTCCGGGGTTCGGGGTCGTAGTAGCGGCGGTAGTCCCACCGGTCCGCGGGGATCTCGACGACGCCGTCCCGTTTGTCGACGACGAAGTCCCAGAACGACTCCGGCGAATCGATCCCACCGGCGAACCGGCAGCCGATTCCGACAATGGCAATATCCGACACGAATTTCCTCCGGGCTCGGGCTCTCGGTTTCTTTGGCACCTGGCCGACACCGTCAACGTAGGAGCCCCGAATTCAGCGGGAACGGGTTTATCGAAGCTCTGGAGCCTCCGACGTAATTCAGGGCCCTCCCGTTGTGACGGCGCCCAGACCGCCCGGAAGAGGCCGCACCACAACGGAGATCGGGCATCGTTGTGAAGCGCCGGAATTCCGCGGCGGTACCGCCGTCGCGGCGGCACGCGGCAATATCGTGCGAGCGGTGTTCCCCGATTCGAGGCGGTGGGCCGCCGTCGTGGTGCGCCGCCGCTACACGGTCATCCTGGTGGTCGTCGCCGGGCTGCTCGCCCTCGGCGGCTACGGCCTCGGCCTCGGCCCCCACCTGGACTCCGGCGGCTGGGACGATCCCGGTTCGGAGTCGGTGCGCGCCGCCCAGATCCGCGAACGGGTGTTCGGGCGCGATCACAGCGCCGACGTGCTGCTGCTGTTCCGGGCGCCCGCCGGGTCGACGGTCGACGATCCGGCCTTCGCGGCCACCGTGGTCGCGGCCCTGGACGACCTGCCGCGCCGGTTCCCCGACCGGATCGGCCGGATCAACGGCGCGTACTGGCCGACCGCGACCGGGCAGGCGCTGCCGGACATCTTCGGCACCCCCGACCGCACGAGGGCCTTCGCCTCCGTCGCCATCCGCGGCGCCGACACCACCACCCAGTTGCGCAACTACCGCGCGGTGGCCGGGGAGTTCGGCGTGCCCGGCGTCGAGGTCGAGGTGGCGGGCGCGCAACCGGTCGGCGCGGCGCTGACCGACACGATGGCCCACGACCAGCGGCGCATGGAACTCGTCGCCGTGCCGCTGGTGGCGGTGCTGCTGTACGTCTTCTTCGGCGGGGTGGTCGCCGCCGCGCTCCCGCTGATCGTCGGCGGGCTCACCGTCGGCGCGGCGTGGGGCGTGCTGCGCCTGCTCACCGGGGTCACCGACATCAACTCCTTCACCTCGCCGGTGGTGTCGATGATCGGGCTCGGCCTGGCGATCGACTACGGGCTGTTCGTGCTGAGCCGCTTCCGCGACGAACTGGCCGACGGCCACGAGGTGGACGAGGCGGTGCGCCGGGCGATGGTCACGGCGGGCCGGACCGTGGCGTCCTCCGCCCTCGTCGTGGCGGTGGCCGCGGGCGGGATCCTCGTCTTCCCGCAGGGCTTCCTTCGTTCGTTCGCCTACGGCGCGATCATCACCGTCTGCCTGGCGGCGCTGACCTCGATCACCCTGCTGCCGGCGCTGCTGGCCGTCGTCGGCAGGCGGGTGGACTGGCTGGGCATCGCCTGGTTCCGCGGCGGCGCGCCCCGCCCGGACAACGCGTGGGGTCGCGTCGCCGGATTCGCGCTGCGCCGGCCGCTGGCGGTGACCGCGGTGGTGTGCCTCGCCCTGCTGGCGCTGGCACTACCGTTGCGCGTCATCGTGTTCGGCTCGGTGAACGAGCGCTTCCTGCCCCCGGATCACCCGACCCGCCTCGCCCAGCAGCACTTCGACGAGGTCTTCCCGCTGCGCCGCATCGATCCGATCGATCTGGTGCTGGTCACCATGGACACCCGCGCGGCCGCCGCGGTGGTCACCACCGCCGGCGCCGTGCCGGGGCTGGCCGCGCCGTTCCCGGAGCCGCTGCGCTGGCCCGACCGGCCCGACGTCCTGACCACCCAGACCGTCCTCGCGCCCGGCGCCGACCGGGCCGCGACCATCGATCGGCTCCGGGCGCTGCCGACGCCGCCCGGGACGACGCTGCTGGTCGGCGGACAGCCCGCGGTCGAGAAGGACAGCATCGACGCGCTGCTGCGACGGCTGCCGCTGATGATCGGGCTGGTCTTCCTGAGCACGACCGCCCTGCTCGCGCTGAGCTTCCGTTCGGTGGTGCTGCCGCTGAAGGCAGCGGTGCTGAACCTGCTCGGTCTCGGCGCGACCCTGGGCGTGCTGACCTGGATCTTCGTGCAGGGCAACGGTTCCGGCGCGCTCGGCTTCACACCGCAGCCGATCATGTCGCTCGTCCTCGTGGTGATCGTCGCGGTCGTCTACGGGCTGTCCACCGACTACGAGGTGTTCCTGCTCTCCCGCATCGTCGAGGAGCGGGACGCGGGCGCCGACACCCCGGCCGCCATCCGCGCCGGGGTCGCCGCCACGGGCCGGATCATCACCGCGGCCGCGCTCATCCTGCTGGTCGTCACCGGCGCGTTCGCGTTCTCGGATCTGCTGATGATGCAGTACATCGCCTTCGGAATGGTGACCGCGCTGCTGATCGACGCGACCGTGATCCGCCTGCTGCTGGTGCCCGCGGTGATGCGAATACTGGGCGACTTCTGCTGGTGGTCACCGATACCGTGGCGGCGCACCGAACCCACCGACCGGGACGACACGGAATTCGCCGTCGCGGTCACCCCCGACTCCTCGGAATCCTCGGACTCATCCCGGGAAAAGCCCCGGAAACCGGTCCGGCGAGAAGGAATACGGCACGTCCGCGTTTCCCGGTGACGCGGCGGGTCGATGCCGTGTCCGCCGGCGACCGGCTCGTCGGCAAATCGCGGGCACACGCGTCGACGACGACCCGATCACCACCGGTCGGACGGCCCCGGCCCCCGGTCCACCGGCGAGCGCCCGTGCACCCCTGCACAATCCGGACAAATCAGTACGCTGGGGAGCGTGATCACGCTCAAGAAGGAAGACGGCGCAGCAGATCTCGCCGGTATCACCAAGCTCAGTGTCGGCGTCAGCTGGGATCCCTCGGCGGGCGCCAGCGGCGGACTGCTCGGCCTGGCGCGGCGCAAGCGCGGCGTCGACCTCGATCTCATCGCCGTGCTGCTGCAGGGCGGCGACCCCGTCCGCTTCGCCGGGCTGGACTCCCTCGACCCGCTCGGCAACGGCGCGGTGCTGCACTCCGGCGACGAACAGACCGGCGCGGCCTCCGGGGACGACGAGACCGTCCACGTGACGTTCGCGAACGTGCCGCCCGCCATCGACTCGATCGTCTTCGTCGCCGCCGCGTTCAAGAAGGGATCCAGCTTCGAGAAGGCCAACAACGTCTCGTTCAAGATCTACGACGCCACCGGCGCCGACACCCAGCAGGTCGCCGACGTGTGGCCCTCGCTGCTCGGTACCGAGAACGCCAACGCCATCGCCCGCGCCTTCCGCAACGGCGCCGTCTGGCAGCTCGAGGTCCTCGACCGCAAGGGCAAGATCAAGCAGGGCGATCGGCAGGCGCTGCTCCGCTTCGCGATCGCCTGACCGGCCCCGGACGGAACCGCCGGGACGGCCTCCCCGGTACTGTGGCCAGAGCCCGCCGGACGCGGCGCGGGCGAACCGATACGACAATCTGGATGTAATTGATGAGTGCTACTGCCGAAAAGCTTGCCGACCTGCGCGAGAAGCTGGAGCTCGCGCAGGAACCGGCCGGAGAGGCGGGAGCCGCCAAACGTGCCCGCAAGGGCATCCCGTCCGCCCGGGATCGCATCAACATGCTGATGGATCCGGGCACGTTCGTCGAGATCGGCGCGCTGGTGCGCAACCCGACCGACAAGAACGCCCTCTACGGCGACGGCGTGGTCACCGGGCACGGCCTGGTCGACGGCCGCCCGGTCGCGGTGTTCTCCCACGATCAGACGGTCTACGGCGGCACCATCGGCGAGATGTTCGGCCGCAAGGTCGCCAAGATCATGGAGCTGGCCGGGAAGATGGGCTGCCCGCTGATCGGCATCAACGACTCCGGCGGCGCCCGCGTGCAGGAGGCCGTGTCCTCGCTGCGCTGGTACGGCGAGCTGGCCACCATGATGGAGCCGCTCTCCGGCGCGGTGCCGATGGTCTCGCTCATCCTCGGCAACTGCGCGGCGGGCGCGGTCTACCAGCCGATCTGCACCGACGTCGTGGTCGCGACCGAGAGCGCGCACATGTTCGTCACCGGCCCGAAGATCATCGAGGACGCCATCGGCGAGAAGGTCGACATGGAGGAGCTGGGCGGCGTCTACAACCAGGCCGCCTACGGCAACATCCACCACGTCGCCAAGGACGAGGAGGCGGCCTTCGCCTGGGTCCGCGCCTACCTGAGCTACCTGCCGTCGAGCTCGACCGAGCTGCCGCCGGTGGTGAACCCGGGTCTCGAGCCGGAGATCACCGAATCGGACCTCACGCTGAACAAGCTGGTCCCGGACTCCGACAACATGGTCTACGACATGCACGACGTGCTGCTGCGGATCTTCGACGACGGCGAGTTCCACGAGATCGGCGCCGCGGCGACCGAGAACATCATCACCGGTTTCGCCCGGGTCGACGGGCGCCCGGTCGGCGTGGTCGCCAACCAGCCGACGGTGCTCGCGGGCGCGCTCGACGCCAAGGCCAGTGACAAGGCCTCGCACTTCATCCACATCTGCAACGCCTTCGAGATCCCGCTGGTCCTGGTCGTGGACACCCCGGGCTTCCTGCCCGGCGTCGAGCAGGAGAAGGCGGGCGTCATCAAGCGCGGCGGCCGGTTCCTGTTCGCCTACGTGGAGGCCACGGTGCCGAAGGTGACCGTGGTGATCCGCAAGGCCTACGGCGGCGGCTGGGCGGTCATGGGCGCCAAGGCCCTCGGCTGCGACGCCTACCTGGCCTGGCCGACCGCGCGCATCGCGGTCATGGGCGCCGAGAGCGCCGTCGGCCTGACCCAGCGCAAGATCCTCGACGCCACCCCGGAGGACCAGCGCGCCACGGTCCGCCAGCAGATGATCGATTTCTACAACGCGACGATCGCCACCCCGTGGATCGCCGCCGAGCGCGGCTACATCGACCGGGTGATCGAGCCGGCGCAGACCCGCCTCGAGATCCGTCGCGCGCTGCACCTGCTGCGCGACAAGCAGGTCATCCGCTACCCGCGCAAGCACCACCTGCTCCCGCTGTGACCGCGGTGCGGGCGACGAGACCGCCCGCACCGACCACCTACGCGACACCGATCGGCCCCCGGAGATCCTCCGGGGGCCGATTGCCGTGTCCGGCACCGGTTCCCGGGCGGACGAGTCGCGGCGCCCGTTGCCGGACACCCGACACTAAGTTACTTTTCATTTACCTACAAGACGGTTCATCGCCGCCCGGTAACCACCATCCAAAACGCGAACACCGAACTGGAACGCGTGCTAAGTTACTCCTCATTCTGGCAAGTGATGGACGGGCGATGCAGCAGCTCCCCGTCCGGCCGGATGGCTTGGTACTCAACGAGGAGTGGCGTCATGGACGCAATCAACAGGCGCAATGCCCTGAAGGTCGGCGGCATCCTGGGCGCGGCGGGCGCGCTGGCCGTCGCCTCGCCCGCCCGCGCGGAACCGTGGACGTGGTCGCCGGAGGGATCCGTCGCCGGAGCGGGCGCGGGCGCCGACCCGATGACCCTGTGGGACCCCGAGGCGGACGCGGTGGTCCCCGGCCTGATCGACCGGGGCGACGTTCCGCACGTGAACGAATTACTACGAACCTGGAAGACCAACGGGCAGCCGCTGCCCGCCGGACTGCCCGCCGATCTGCGCGATTTCATGGAGTACGCGCGCAGGCTGCCGCAGTGGACCGACCCCGGCAAGCTCGACGCGGCGATCCGGTTCAACAAGAAGCGGGGCCTCTACCTCGGCGTCCTCTACGGGTTCGCCAGCGGCATGATGAGCACCGTCATCCCCAAGGAGGCCAAGGCGGTCTACTACTCCAAGGGCGGGCACGACCTCAAGGACCGCATCACCAAGACCGCCAAGCTCGGCTACGACATCGGCTCCAACAACGCCTACGCCGCCGACGGGGAGATGATCGTCACCTGCGTCAAGACCCGGCTCGTGCACGCGGCCGTGCGGCACCTGCTGCCGCAGTCGCCGCACTGGGTCGGCTCCGCGGAGGAGGACATCCCGATCAGCCAGAACGACATCATGGTCACCTGGCACAGCCTGGCCACCACGGTCATGAAGTATCTGCTGTCCTGGAACGTGCCGATCCCGGTCGACGAGTCGGACGGCTTCCTGCACTCCTGGCAGGTGGCTGCCCACCTGCTCGGCGTCCGCGACGAGTACATCCCCAACTCCTGGGCCGAGTCCAACGCCCAGGCCGCGCAGGTCCTCGATCCGATCCTGGCGGTCACGCCGGAGGGCACCAAGCTCGCCGACCGGCTGCTCGGCCTCGGCGCCAACATCGACTTCGCCATCCTGAGCAAGCCGGTGCTCGGCGCGTTCACCCGCTTCCTGCTCGGCGACCGGATCGCCGACGGGCTGGCCATCCCGCGCGAACCGGTGTGGGACCCGCTGCTGCGCTTCAGCTGGGGCCCGTTCATCGCCGTCCGCGAGGGTCTGCTCAGCGCGGTCCCGCCCATCGGCGACCCGTACTGGCTGCTCGACGAGTTCCTGCGCAAGGCCGCGCTGATCTACCTGGCCGAGCTGCGCATGCCGATCAGCATCGAGATCCCGACCATGAACCGCGACATGAGCCAGCCGCACCGCTGACCACCCCCGGAAGAGAAGGCAGTCCCCATGCGAAACTCCCTCGGTCTGGCCGCGACCACCCTGGCGGCCACCGCACTGGTCGCCGCCGCCCCCGGCGCGGCCGCCCAGCCCGGCGCCGCACCCGTCGCCGACACCGGCTCCTCGGCCGTGGACTCGGCGACCCGCGCGGCGGGTTCCCTGGTCGAACTGGTCCAGCGCGGTGACGTCATCGGCGTGATCGTCCTGCTGGGCATCACCCCGATCCAGATGGTCACCGGCGGCATCTGCGACCTGGTCACCGGCGCCGGATCCTCGAACCCCTGTAGCCCCACGCGCTACTGACGCCGACGACGACGGCCATGGGCGGGCGCGGATCACGCACCCGCCCATGGCCGTTCCCGCGTTCAGGCCGGACTCCGGCCCACCGCGACGCGTCCCGCGACCGGGCGCACGTCGCGGTGGGCGATCAGCCACCGCCCCTCGTACTGCTCGAACCGGTCCCGGACCAGCCCGATCACCGTCCAGTCCGCGGGCCGGTCCGCCGCGGTGGTGAACCAGTGCCACACCGTGGCGTAGGCGGTCAGCAGCGGCCCCTGGTCGGTCCAGTCGATCGTGGCCTGACCGACGACGTGGGCGACCGGCGCCCGCAGCTCCCGGGGGACCCGGCTCATGTAGGTGGCGAACTCCTCGCCGCCGTGGAAACGCACGACCGGGCCGGGCATGATCCGGTACTCGATCAGCGCGTCCGGGGTGAAGACCTCGGCGAAGCGTTCGCTCTCGCGGGTGTCGGCGATCCGGAAGAACTCGTGGAACGTGCGGAAGATGGCCCGCTCGGCCGCGATGGTCTCCAGCAGTTCCGTGTGCGCACAGGTCATCCCGATCCCCTTCCCGGGCAGGGCCTCCGGCGCGGGTACCCTGCGTCATGTCAGTCGGACGAGTTAGTCGGCATCCCGAGTATCTCGCCTGCACGAGATAATAGGAGGAAACCGTGGCCACCGCATCCGCTGACCGCGCCGCCACGATCCGCGCGATCGAGGCGGCGGCCCGGCGCTACGCCGCCGCGTCCGCGCGCACCGATCAGCTCGCCGCCGACGCCGCGCCGCTCACCCTGAGCACCTGCGAGTACAACTTTCTGAACCTGCTGCGGCTGCACGGCCCGCTCTCCCCCGGCGAGCTGGGCAGGCTGACCGGCTTGACCTCGGGCACGACCACCGGGGTCGTCGACCGGCTCGAGAACGCCGGATACGTGGTGCGCGAACGCAGTACCACCGACCGGCGCAAGGTGCGCGTCTCCCTCGACGAGGCGCGCCTGGCCGCGGCCGAGGACGCCCGCGCGCGCAGGCTCGCGCCCGTGCTCGCGGGCCGGAGCGAGGCCGACCTCGCGGTGATCGCCGATTTCCTCACGGCCCTGGCGGACGCGGAGTCCGCGGCGACCGGCCGTCCCGGAAGATGAGCTGGGTCCGCAGGTGCCGGATCAGGCCGATCAGGCGGTCGCGGGTGGCGTGGTCCGGATCGGTGATCCGCAGCTGGAGCAGTTCCCGGCCCGCGGCGTGGATGATGCGGGCGGTGTACTCCGGATCGGGCTGATCCGGGAACGCCGCCTCCAGCTCCGCGCGCAGGAACTCCAGTACCCGCCCCTGGGACGCGGCGAGGTGACGGTACAGCTCCGGCGGCGCCCCCTCCGGCGGGAAGAGGAACAGCCGCCAGGTACCGGGGTGGGCGTCGACGGCCTCGAGCGCGCCGGCGAAGGCGCGGATGAACGGGTCGGTCTCCCCCGCGTCCACCGGATGCGTGACCGCCTCGACGTACTGGGCCACCGCCCGGGCGGCCTCGCGCTCGACCAGGGCGACGAACAGGCCGGCCAGGTCGCCGAACTGCTGGTAGAGCACCGGCCGGGTGACCCCGGATTCGTCGGCGATCCGGTTCGGCGTCGCCGCGTGGAATCCCTCGGCGGCGACGATGGACCGGGTCACGTCGAGGATCTGTTCGCGTCGGTCCTCGCCCGTCATCCGCCTGCGCACACCCGGAGTCTCCCGCACCCTTGACAGCATAACTTACACCCTGTCAGTCTCTAACTGACAAGGTGAAAGTTGAGGCTCCCGATGACGCTCCACTACCCCGAGCTCGATCGCCGCGCGCGCGGCCAGCGCGAAGCCCAGCCCGGGCTCTACGGCGCGATCGACTTCGACCACACGCCCTACCGGTTCACCACCGATCCCGCCGTCGAGTCGACGCTGCCCGCCTGGCGGGGCGAGCGCGCGCCCCTGCTGGACGACGACCGCATCGTCGAACTGATGCGCACCGCGACGATGCTCGGCGACGCGGTCGCCGACCCCTACGCGAGCCTGGTGCGCGAGTACGGCGTCCCCGGCCTGATCCGCATGCTGCGCCGGGCGTGCCGGGAGGGGGTCGACGCGGTGCCCGGCGCGCCCGCGGAACTGCGCGCCTTCCTGGCCGCGATGGAGGCGACTCCGGACTGGGTGGACATGGACCTGGTGGAGCGGGGCGCCCGGCACCTGCGGATCGGGGCGGCGTTCCTGTCGCCCTTCCTGATCCGGGGCGCCTTCCTGGCGACCTTCCTCAATACCTATGCGGCCCTGCCGATGACGCTGACCGGCGCCCTGTCGGGGCGGCGCGCGGCGCGGCGGGTGCACGAGACCGCGACGTTCTTCTCGATCACCACGCTGCCGAACGCCCTGCGGCGCGACGGCGAGGGTTTCGAGGCCGCGGCCATGGTCCGCCTCATGCACTCGATGGTCCGCGTGAACGCGCTCGCGCGGTCGGACCGCTGGGACGCCGCGGTCTACGGCGTCCCCGTGCCGCAGGTGGATCAGATGCCCGCGGGGCTGATCAACATGTACATCCTCGCCGCGCTCGCGGTGCACCGCGGCCGCGAGTTCGACGCGCGGGAACGGGCGATGCTCGAGTTCTGCCGCTACCGGTGCTTCCTGCTCGGCCTGCCCGAGGAACTGCTGCCCACCACCGCGGCGGGCATCGTCGACGTGCTGCACGCCCGGGCCGCGATGCTGCGGGCCGATTTCGACGACGCCACCTGCGGCGAGCTCGTGCGCTCGACCATGGCCGCGTATCTGCGCCCGGGCCGCACCCCACGGGACCGGATCGCCGACGCGGTCGAGCGGAGCTGGAGCAGACTGTTCTTCCTCGGCTTCTGCGGCGGCGACCGCGCGGCCGCCGCCGCCATGAGCGTCGACTTCCGGGCCGGGGACGCGGTCCGGATCGCACTCACCGCGCCGTTCGTGCTCGGCCGCTTCGTCGGGGCGATCGCGCTGGGCGGCAGGCCGTGGGCACGCGGGCCGATCGATCGCTACGCCATCCGCACCATCCGGCGCGAGCTGGCGATCTACGGCCACGCCGAATACACCACGGACGCGGCGGATTACCCGTCCGGACACGCGGCCGCCTGACCGCCCGGCCCGGTCAGCGCCGCGCGCGGACGAGCGACAGCGCGGCGGCGGCCAGCGCGCCGAGCAGGACCAGCGCGAGCAGGACCTGGGGGTGCAGGCCGAGCACCGTCGGATTGTCGAAACCGGGATCCTGGACCGCCGTGCCGGGGAAGAGGCCCGCGGCGAGCAGGCCGAGCCACGGCGTGGACAGGATCGCGCACGCCGTCCACACCCGTGACCGCGCGCCGTCACCGCGGCGCAGGACCAGCGCGAGGGCCAGCAGGCCGAGCAGGACGGACATGCCGATGTACTGCGCGTCGTGGAACTTGGCGTGCGGCGGCCACGCGTCGTTGCGTAGGTGCTGGGCCGCGCCGCCCGGAACGAGGAAGTCGGCGAGCGGCGCGCCGACGAGGGTGACGACGGCGACGAGCGCGGTCGCGACCCGGGCGGTGGCGGGAACAGGGGCCGCGGCGCGGGCGGCGGTATCGGGCATGGGGTCACGCACTTTCGGGGGTCGGGTGCCGCGGTGGACGGCCGCGCAGGAAGTCGTCGACGACGGCGTGGACGTGGTCGTCGCCGAAGGCGCGGTGCGCGACGAGCCTGCGGAAGAACAGCGGTCCGAGGAGCAGATCGACGGCCAGGTCGACGTCGAGGCGGGCGGGGAGCTCGCCCCGGTCCACCGCGGCCGTCAGGGTCTCGCGCACCGAGCGCGTACCCGCCTGGTACAGCGCCTCTTTCACCTCGGCGAAGGCCGGGTCGACCCCGGCCCGTTCGATCATCACCCGCATCCCCTGTTCGGTGACGGGCTCGTGCAGCATGGCGCGGGCCGCCGACAGCGCGGCGCACAGGTCGGCCCGCAGGTCGCCGGTCGAGGCGGGGCGGGCGCGCTCGATGTGCAGGGTCAGGGTCGCGCGGACCAGGTCGGCCGGCTCGGGCCAGAGCCGGTAGAGCGTGGCCCGGCTCAGGCCGCTGCGCGCGGCGACCGCGCCGTGGGTGATCCCGGCCAATCCCTGATCGATCAGCAGCGCGCGGGCGGCGGCCAGGGCGCTCTCCCGGCTGCGCACGGTCCGGGGGTCGGGGGGACGCACGGCACCTCCTGCGAGACAGAGTGTTTCAAAATTTCGAGACAAACTGTATCGAAGATTGCGCGCGGAGCACAAGGGTCCGTCGGACGGCGGAGTCAGGCCGGGTAGGTGCGGATCTCGGTCGCCTTCACCGAGGCCCACAGCCGCAGCCCGCTCTGCACCCGCAGGTCGGCGACCGTGGCCGGGGTGACCTCGGCCAGCACGGCGGGCGCGCCGTCGAGGCGGATCCGGGTGAGGTGGGCGTGCTGCTCGACGCCGGCGACGGTGACGGGCCACGTGTTGCGCGGGCTGCCGACCGGCGGCTCCGGGTACAGGGCGACGGCGCTGGGCGGGAAGGCGAGATACACCGGGCCACGGGCGGGTTCGGCGACGGTGAACGCGCCGCCGTCCGCGACGGTGACCGTCGTCCGATCGGCGACGCCCCGATACAGGTTGAGCCCGACCAGGTTCGCGACGTAGTCGGTGCGCGGGCGCCGGGCGACCTCGGTCGGCGCGCCCTCCTGGACGATCCGCCCGTTCTCGATGATGACGAGCCGGTCCGCCAGCACCATGGCGTCGAGCGGGTCGTGGGTGACGAGCACGGTGTGCCCGGCGAAATCGGCCAGATGGTGGCCCAGTTCGGCCCGCACCCGCAGGCGGGTGCCCGCGTCGAGCGCGGCCAGCGGTTCGTCGAGGAGCAGGACGGCGGGGTCGGTGGCCAGCGCCCGCGCCAGCGCGACCCGCTGCGCCTGGCCACCGGACAGCGCGCGCGGCCGCGCGTCGAGATGCCCGCCGAGGCCGACCCGGTCGAGCCACCGCGCGGCCTCGGCGCGGGCGTCCGCGCGCCGTCGACCACGGGCGCGCAGCCCGAAGGCGACGTTCTCGACGGCGCTCATGGTGGCGAAGAGCAGGTAGTCCTGGAACACGACCCCGGCCCTGCGGTGTTCGGGCGGGACGAACCGCCCCGGCGGTTCGTCCCAGAGCTGGTCGTCGAGCGCGACCACGCCGTGGTCGAGGGGGGTGAGGCCGGCGAGCGCGCGCAGCGCGGTGGTCTTGCCCGCGCCGTTGGGCCCGAGCAGGGCGACGACCTCCCCCGGCGCCACCTCGAACGCGATGTCGAGCGCGAACGCGCCCCGGTCGACCCCCAGCGATGCCCGCAGCGTCACAGCGGCCCCCTGGTCCACCGGTCGCGCAGGGCGGCCAGCACGGCCACCGACACCGCGAGCAGCACGATGCTCAGCACGATCGCGTCCTCGGGGTCGGTCTCGAGCGCCAGGTACACCGCGAGCGGCATGGTCGTGGTGGTGCCGGGGAAACTACCCGCGAAGGTGATGGTGGCGCCGAACTCCCCCAGGGCGCGGGCCCAGCACAGCACCGCGCCCGCGACGACGCCGGGCATGATCGCGGGCAGGGTGACCCGCCGGAACGTCAGCCACCGCGACGCGCCGAGGGTGGCCGCGGCCTCCTCATAGCGCGGATCGCTCGCGCGCAGGGCGCCTTCCACGGTGATGACGAGGAACGGCATCGCCACGAACGCCTCGGCCACGATCACCCCGGCGGTGGTGAACGGCAGCGAGACACCGAACCACTCGTCGAGGTGGCGCCCGATCAGCCCGCGCCTGCCGAGCACCAGCAGCAGCGCGACACCGCCCACGACGGGCGGCAGCACGAGCGGCACCGTCACCAGCGCCCGCACGAACCCCCGCCCCCGGACCTCGCCGCGAGCCAGCAGCCACGCCAACGGGATTCCGAAGATCAGGCACAGGACGGTGGCCGAGCTCGCGCACACCAGCGAAAGCCGCAGCGCCTGGCCCACTTCGGCGCTGGTCAGCCGCTCGGGCAGGGTGCGCCAGGGCGCGCGCGCCAGCAGCCCGATCATGGGCAGGACCAGGAAGGCCAGCGCCATGACGGCGGGCAGCACGAGGATCAGCGGGCGCCCGGCCCGTGCCGATCGTCGCCGGGTGCTCGTCGTCACGGCGTCTCGAACCCGGCCTGCGCGAAGACGGCCCCGGCCTCGGCGGATCCGATGAAGGTCACGAACGCGGCCGCGGCGGCGGCGTTGGGAGCCGTGGCCAAGGGCGCGATCGGGTAGTCGTTGATCGCCTCGGCCGATTCGGGGAAGTCGATGCCGGTGACCTTGCCGCCCGCGGCCCGCACGTCGGTGCGGTAGACCAGGGCGGCGTCCACCTCGCCGAGGGTGACCTTGGTGAGCACGGCCTTGACGTCGGCTTCGCGGGTGTCGGGTCGTGGGGTGATCCCGGCGGCCTCGAACACCGTCTTCGCGGCCGCGCCGCAGGGCACCTGCTCCGCGCACAGCGCGATCTTCTCGTCGGGGTTCGCGAAATCGGTGAGCCCGGCGATCCGGCCGGGATTGCCCGGGGGGACCGCGATCTCCAGGCGGTTGCGCACGAAGGTCACCGGTGTCGCGGTGACCTCGCCCGCGTCGACCACCTGCTGCATGTTCTTCGGCGCCGCCGAGGCGAACACGTCGGCCGGCGCGCCCTGCTGGATCTGCTGGGCCAGCGCCGAACTGGCCCCGAAGCTGAACACCACCCTCGTGCCCGGGTGGGCGGCCTCGAACCGCTCGCCCAGCGCGGTGAAGGTCTCGGTCAGCGACGCCGCCGCGAACACCGTCACCGTCCCCCCGACGCCGTCGCTCGGGGCCGCCCGGTCGCTGCCGCAGCTGGTCGCGGCCAGCGCCACCGCGCCCGCCGCGACCACCGCGCCGACACTGCGCATCATGGGGTTCACCTCGTCAGCTCTCCGGGATCTCGACGACGACATGCGTGGATTTGACCGAGGCCACCGCGACGCTGCCGACCTCGAGCCCGAGCTCGTCGACCGAATCCCGGCTCATCAGCGAGACCAGCCGGAACGGCCCGGCCTGCATCTCGACCTGCGCCATCACGGTGTCCTTCACGATCCGGGTGACGATCCCGCGCATCCGGTTCCGCGCCGAGCTGGCGACGGTGACCCCGGCGTCGGCCGCCTCGCCCGCGCCCGCGGCGAGGAAGTCGGCCAGTTCCCGGCCGGAGATCCCCTTGCGCCCGTTCTCCAGCTGGATCGCGGTCAGCCTGCCCTGATCGAGGTACCGGCGCACGGTATCGTCGCTGACCCCCATCAGGGCGGCCGCCTCACTGATCCGCAGATTCGTCACTTCCACAGCATATTGTCCGCATCTGCGGGCCGCATCGGGCACTGCGCTCCGCATCGGTGACATTCCGGTGACAGGGCGCTCTCCGCCCTCCGGGCGCGCCGGTGAGGCAGCCGACGGGTCGTGCGCGCGCACGGCGAGGCCGCGGTGGTTATTCGTGCGGACCTTCGCCGGTGACGAGGTGGTCGGCGAGGTTGAGGCCCTCGCGGACCAGCCGGGTGAGGTGACCGTCGCGGATGCGGTACACGATGCGCCGTCCGTCGCGACGGGTCTCGACCATGCCGGTGAAGCGGAGTTTGGCCAGGTGCTGGCTGACCGCGGTGCGGGAGGCGCCGCACGCCTCGGTCAGGGCGGTGACGTCGGCCTCGCCCTCGGTCAGCCGCCACAGCAGGTGCAGGCGGGTGGGGTCGGCGAGCATCCGGAACGCCGACGTCGCGGCGTCGAGGCGGGCGCGGTCGGGCTCGACGGCGTGGACCAGGCTGGGCGGCGCCGCGCTCGCGCCGGCGCCGTGATCGCCGCCGCCCATCGCCGTCACCGCCTTCCCGCTGTCACCGCCTCGGCGTCCGAGGGCACGCTCGCCGGCCACAGGTGCGCGGCCGCGATTCCGGCCAGTGTAGCCAGCCCGGCGAGCAGGACCGCGGCGGCGAACTGCCCGCCCGTCGCGCCGACCCATCCCGCGATCGGGTAGGTGATCAGGAAACAGGCGTGGGACAGGGAGAACTGGGCGGTGAACACGGCGGGCCGGGTGGTCTCGGTCGACCGGGCGCGCAGCAGCCGCGCCGACGGGGTGGAGATCAGCGAGGTGCCCGCGCCGAGGACCGGCCACGCCGCCGCCAGCAGCGCCCAGCCCGCGACCCCGGACCACGATCCGGCGGCGAGCACGGCGGCCGCGAACAACCCGCCGGGCAGCAGCGCCGCCCCGGCCAGCATGAGCCGCCGATCGGTGTACCGGCCGAGCAGGCGCGGGACCGCGAGCGCGACGGCCATCGATCCCGCGCCGTAACAGCCGAGCGCCAGCGCGACCGCGGCACCCGACCCGCCGAGCAGGCCCCGCGCGAGGACCACCGTGTTCACGACCACGGTGGCGGTCGCGGCGGCCACGGCCGCGTTCAGCGCCAGCAGCCCGCGCAGCACCGGGTCACCGGCCATGATCCGCGCGCCCGCGGTGATGCGCCGGGTCAGCGGCGCCGAGCGATCCGCCGCGACCGGCCGCGGCAGCGCGGTGCCCGACACCAGCACGGCGGAGGCCACGAACCCCAGCGCGGTACCGGCGAACAGCAGGTGATAGCCCACGACGGTCAACAGCAGCGCGGCGAGCACGGGGCTCAGCAGCGACTCCAGGTCGTAGGCCAGGCGCGACAGGGACAACCCGCGGGTGTAGTCCTCCTCGCGCGGCAGCAGGCCGGGGATCACGGACTGGAACGCGGGCGTGAAGGTCGCCGAGGCCGCCTGCAACACGAAGATCAGCAGATAGACCTGCCAGACCTGCCCGACGAACGGCAACAGCACCGCGACAGCCGCGCGCACGGCGTCCGCCGAGACCAGCAGCGTCCGCCGGGGCACCCGATCGGTCACCGCCGAGATCACCGGCGCCACACCGACATAGGCGGCCATCTTGATCGCCAGGGCGGTGCCGAGCACCGCACCGGCGGCGGCGCCGGCCAGGTCGTAGGCCAGCAGGCCGAGCGCCACCGTGAGCAGCCCCGTGCCCACGAGCGCGACCACCTGCGCGGTGAACAACCGGCGGAATCCCCGATGCCCCAGCACCTCCAGCACGATTCCGACCTCCTCACGTCCCGCACCATCCTAGGACAACATGTGCGCAACTGCGAACATGTGAACCCGACTCGCGGCTGATCTCGCGACGGCGGCGCGCACGGCCTTCGGGTCTTCGTCCTCCGCCGGATCCCGGGCGCCCAGACAGCCGACCGCGGTGCGCACGACGCCCATCGGATGGCACGTCTCGGGCAGCCGGGCGATCAGCGTCGGTGAAATCATGGATACCGGCGTCGAATTCGCCGTAGCGCGTATCAACACCGACCGATCCTTCTCGGCGACCGCCTCGAGCAGATCGCTGCGGCTGCCCGACAGGGCATAGAGAGGCGGCAGCGCGGCTGCCTGCGATCCGGTAGCCCCGTTCGGGCGCCCTCGGCGTGGATCTCGCGCAGGCCGGTCTCGGCGGCGGGCATCGCCGGCCGCAGGGTCGGCACCGGACAGATGACGGCGTGGTAGCCGATGGATTCCAGCGCCGCCGGGATCAGCGCCGACGTGCCGAACTCGGTCCTATTCGCGGGCCGCGGTGTCGATACCACCGCCCCGGAACTTCTCGAATTCGGCGGCGCCGGAGAGCGCTGCGGTGAATATCAGGTCCGCGCCGACGGGCACCGCGGCCGTGCCGTCGCGATGGCCGCACCGATCTCGTGCGCGTGCGGGCAGATACCCCGCGCCTGGGCGATCCGGATCTCGTACGCCGTGGCGACGCCGCGGATCAGGTCGTGACCCGAGCGGCCCGCGTGCTGCGCCACGGCGAGGACGGCGGGAATGGTGTCGGGCACCGCCCCGGGGGTCGGCGATGACCTCGGGGAAACGTCACGCGAGATGTTCCCCGGGCGGGAATTGTCCGGCGGAACGAGGCGTGCGGGCGATGTGATTCTTCACAGTGCGGCGCCTCCCGGACGGGTGCGAATTCCGATACTTTTCGCACGCTGCTCAGCGGCGCGAAACCGGGAAATACCTCGCAGATACCGACGGTTGCCGTGCCGAATCGGCGGAGTTGCGTAGTTTGCGAATACGGCGCGGCCCCGCCGGGTGGCAGATATGCGCATATCCGCCGATCATGTTGGGAATCAAGCTGGTTCGAACGAATCCCGGAAGAGCGGGTACGGTGATCGGGCGGCCGGCTGTGCTGTTCCGGCGGGCCGCTGTCGCATTCTCTGGGCACGTTCTCGATCCCGATGCTCTACCCCCTCGCACTGCGAATAGGAGATGAAACATGGGTTCCACCACTGCCACGGCCGTTCGCGCGGGCAGAATCGCCGAGATTCCCGGCGGGCTCGATCTGCTGTATCCGCAGACCGAAGTCGGCCTGACCTTCACCCTGATCCATTCCGACGGCACCCGCCACGGCGGGCACGCCGTCCTCGCCACCGCGGGCGACCAGCTGACGCTGCAGCAGATCCTCGACGGCCTTGCCGCGGAGGCGGGCACCGCCACCGGCCTCTACGTCCTCGGCGGGATCGCGCTGTGGAACCGGAACTGGAATCTGCCACAGACCCGCGATCTGATCGTCAACGCGCTGCCCGTCGGCAGCGTCGGGCAGATCGGCGGCGCCCTCGGCCTCGCTCCCGACCAGGTGGTGCAGTTCGACACCACCGGCTGGACGGCCGATGACCTCGACGTCCACTTCGGCTACCGCTACGACCGCCGCGCCCTGTGTGCCCTCGACCGGCAGGGCACGGAGTTCACCGTGCCGCACCACCCGGAGTGGTAGCCACCTCCGCGCAGTGCGAGACGGCCCCGCGACCGGCGACGGTCGCGGGGCCGTTCCGCCGCCGGATCAGGGCGTGACGATCGGGAACGCGGGATCGAAGGTGTCGAGCAGTGCGCCGAGCCGCGCGAGGGCCGAGCGATCGCCCTCGGTGGTCACCGCGCCGGAGGCGACGAGGTCCTCGGCGCCGCTCGGGCGCAGCAGGACCCCGATCAGCGCCGGCTTCGGTCCCGTGACGGTGAGCTGGGGCTCCGGCCCCACCCCGCGCCGGGCGTTGAGCACGCCGCGGCGCACCCACAGGTGCCACTGCTCACCGACGTCGGTGAAGTCGAACGCGATCCGGAGGTCGGCGTCCGCGGCCGCGTCCCCGAGGACGTGGATCGCGACGAAGTCGAACAGGATGTCCAGCGGCATGGCCAGGATGGAGTCCTGGCTGGCGGTGACGTACGGCGCGGGCTGCGCGCCGAGGCGTAGCTCCTTGGCCGCGGACAGGAAGATGCCGCGCCACTGCGGCCCCTCGGCCTGATACCCCATCTGCTCGTAGGCGTCGGCCTGGAGCTCACGCGCGGCGGTGTGGCCGGGGTCGGCGAACACCAGCTTGTGCAGGATCTCGGCCGCCCACCGGTAGTCCCCCGCGTCGAAGGCCCGCCTGCCCTCGGCGAGAATCGCGTCGGCACCGGCGAATTCGACGAAGCGCCGGGCCGAGTCGACCGGGGTGTGCGGGTGCAGCGAGACCGGGTCGCCGTCCCACATGCCCAGTTCCTTCGTGTATACCGCGCGCACGTCGTGGTGCAGGGTGCCGTGGTAGCCGCGGTTGGCCCAGGTGCGGCCCAGCTGGTCGGGCAGCTCGATGACCTCGGCCGCCTCGAGCGGGGTGTAGCCCTTGTTGGCCAGGCGCAGCGCCTGGTCGTGGATGAACTTGTAGGTGTCGCGCTGCGACTCCATCAGCGCGGTCACCTCCTCGTTGCCCCAGATCGGCCACGTGTGCGGGCCGTAGTGCACCTGCGCCTGATCGCCCCAGCGTTCCAGCGTCTCGTCCAGGTACCGGGCGAAGTTGCGGGCGTCGCGGGTGCGCGCCCCCCGCAGGGTCTGGATGTTGTGCAGGCTGTGGTTGAGGTTCTCGGCGCAGGTCAGGGCGGCCAGTTCCGGAATCCAGATGTGCATCTCCTCGGGCGCCTCGGTGTCCGGGGCGTACAGGAACTCGAATTCCAGGCCGGCGAGTTCGCGGCGGGCACCGGTCTCGGTGATGCCGTCGGTCGGCGACAGGTAGGAGACGGTGGGCCCCTTGGTGGAGGCGACGCCGATCCCGCAGGTGATGTGGCCGGTGGCGTTCAGGTCGAGCAGGGCGCCGAAGGCGTAGAAGCTGCGGCGCGCCATGGCATTACCCGCGACGACGTTCTCCCCGATGGCGTACTTGTCGAAGGAGGCGATGGTGCCGGGCGCGATGATCGGGACCTTGCCCGAGGCGACGTCGGCGGGGTCGACCACGCCCTTGACGCCGCCGTAGTGGTCGATGTGGGTGTGGGTGTAGATGATCGCGGCCACGGGCTTGTCGCTGACGTGGGCCCGGATCAGCGCCATGCCCTGCCGGGCCGACTCCACCCCGGCCATGCAGTCGACGACGACGAGCCCGTCGTCGCCCTCGATCACCGTCAGGTTGGCGATGTCGTTGTTGCGCACCTGGTAGATCCGGTCGGTGACCTGGTAGAGGCCGCCGAGCTTGATGAGCTGCGACTGCCGCCACAGGCTCGGATTCACCGAGTCCGGTGGCGCCGCGCCCTCCTCGATCCAGTCGAAGTCGTGCGGCGCGAAGATCACCGAGCCGTCCGCCGCGCCGACGTTGCCCGGCAGTTCCGCGATCAGGCCCCGCTTGGCGTCGGCGAAGTCCTGGACGTCGGCCAGGTCGTAGCGCGCGGCGGCATCGCGGTTGACCTGCGCGGTCCGTGGTGTGGCCGGTTTCGGCTGATAGCACATGTACCCACTCCGATCCGTCGGGTCCGAAGCCTCCAGGCTCACCCGGGCGCCGCCGGGTCGCCTCACCCGTCGCGGGTGAGATCCGCCGGTGACTGGCAGGATCGTGCCGTGTCTACCGCGAACCTGTCCCGTTCCGAGACCGCCGCGCGCTCGGCGGCGGTCACCGTGCGCTCCTACCGGGTGGAGCTGGATCTGTCCGGTGCCACCGATCCGGAGCGCGCGGGGTTCCCGACGACGACCACCGTGGAATTCGACACCACCGCCCCGGCGACGTGGCTGGACTTCCTCGGGTCCTCGGTCGAGGAGGTCACCGTCGACGGCGCCCCGGTCCCGGTCGAGTACGACGGCGCGCGCGTCGCGCTACGGGGTCTGACCGGGCACCACGTGGTGCGGGTGCGGGCGAGCGGGGTGTACAGCCGCTCCGGCGAGGGCCTGCACCGGTTCCTCGACCCGGCCGACGGCCGGACCTACCTCTACACCCAGTACGAACCCGCGGACGCGCGGCGGGTGTTCGCCTGCTTCGAGCAGCCGGACATGAAAGCGCCGTTCACCTTCGTGGTCACCGCGGACGCGGCGTGGGAGATCGTGTCCAACCGGCCCGCCGCGACCGAACACCGCGACGGCGCCACCCGCACGGTGGAGTTCTCCCCCACCCTGCCGATCTCGACCTACATCACCGCGATCGCCGCGGGGCCGTACCATCGCGTCGAATCATCGTGGAGCCGGGGCGATCTCACGGTGCCGCTGGGTGTGCTCTGCCGCCGGTCACTGGCCCGTCACCTCGACGCCGACACGGTCCTCACGGTGACGAAGCAGGGCCTCGACTTCTTCGCCGACCACTTCGGCTACCCGTATCCGTGGGGCAAGTACGACCAGATCTTCGTCCCCGAGTACAACCTCGGAGCCATGGAGAACCCGGGGCTGGTCACCTTCACCGAGGCCTACGTGTTCCGGGGCGCCGCCACGGCCGCCCAGTACGAGGGCAGGGCCAACACCATCCTGCACGAGATGGCGCACATGTGGTTCGGCGATCTCGTCACCATGGTGTGGTGGGACGACCTGTGGCTCAAGGAGTCCTTCGCCGACTACATGGGCGCGCTCGCGGCCGCGGAGGCCACCGAGTGGACCGACGCGTGGGTCGCCTTCGCCCATCGGCGCAAGGCGTGGGCCTACGCGCAGGACCAGCTGCCGACCACCCACCCGATCGTCGCCGACATCGCCGACCTCGAGGCCGCCAAGCTCAACTTCGACGGCATCACCTACGCCAAGGGGGCGGGCGTCCTCAAGCAGCTCGTGGCCTATGTCGGCCGTGACGCGTTCTTCCGCGGGGTGCGCCGCTACTTCCGCGCCAACGCCTTCGGCAACACCACCCTGGCCGACCTGCTCACCGAGCTGTCCGCCGAATCCGGCCGGGACCTGACCGGCTGGGCGCGGGCCTGGCTGACGACGACCGGCATGTCGACCATCGTGCTCGACGGTGCCGAGATCGTGCAGACCGATCCGCGCCCGCACCGGATCGGGGTCGGGCTCTACGACTTCGACGGCGCGGGTGACCTGGTGCGGCGGGAGCGGCACGACATCGACCTGGCCGCCGCGCGCACCCCGGTCGACCTGGCGCCCGCGCCGCTGCGGCTGCTCAACGACGGCGACCTCACCTACGCCAAGGTGCGCCTCGACCCGGAGTCGCTGGCCACCGTGGAACGGTCGCTCGACCGCGTCACCGATCCGCTGGCCCGCGGGCTCGTCTGGTCGGCGCTGTGGAACGCCACCCGCGACGGCGTGTACGACCCGGCCCGCTACCTCCGGGCGGCAGGCGCCTTCGCGCCCGCCGAGGCGAACACCGCGCTGCTGGGCGCCGTCCTGGCCAACGCGGGGTTCGCCATCGAGCACTATCTGACCGGCGAGTCCCGCGACCGGTGGCGCGGCGACTGGCTCGAACGGTGCTGGAGCGCGCTGCACGCGGCCGAGCCGAGTTCGGGCCCGCAGCTGGCCTGGGCGCGGGCGACCGCGGCCGCGGCGACGACGCACGACGGGCGCGCCGCCGACATCCGCGCCGTGCTGACCGGCGCGGCCACGGCGCCGGCGGGCCTGGCGCTCGACCCCGACCTGCGCTGGCTGCTGTGGACGGCCCTGGCCGCCACCGGCGCCGCCGACGCGGCCGACCTGGACGCCGAACTCGCCCGCGACGACACCTCCTCGGGCCGCACCGCGCACCGCGCCGCCCTGGCCGCCCGGCCCGATCCCGCGGTGAAGGCCCGCGCGTGGGCCGCCGCGCTCGACGACACCGCGCTGACCAACGACCAGCTCGACGCCGTCATCGCCGGATTCCGGGCGGGCGGGCGGCGCGATCTGATCGGTCGCTACGACGCCGACTACTTCGCCCGGCTGCGTGGGGTGTGGGAGCGGCGCAGCATCGAGATCGCCCGCCGGATCGTCACCGGCCTGTTCCCGGCGGCGGATTCGCCGCGCGACGTCGACGCCTGGCTCGCGGCGAACGCCGACGCGCCCGCGGCGTTGCGCCGCCTCGTCGTCGAGCAGCGCGACCACCTGGCCCGCGATCTGCGGGTGCGCGCCGTCGCCTGGTGACGGCTCAGCGGTCCGGGGTCGAGAAATCGCGTTCCCGCCAGTAACTCTCGGCGAAGGCGGCGAACCGCGCGGCCGCGTCGGTGGCCGCGCGGTGCAGGGTCCTCGCGTAGAAGACGCCGGGAATCGGCAGCGGCAGATGGAGTTCGGCGTGGTAGTCCACCACGGTGTCCGGCGGCTGGGAGGTGAGCCGGAACCAGCCGCGGCTGCGCGCGCCGATGATGCTGTCGTCCACCCACCAGGTGACCGAGCGGTCCGTCCAGCTGAAACCGAGCACCTGATCGTCGCTCCGGCCGCCGAGGCGCCCGCTGACGAACGCGCGCAGCGGCCTGCCACGCGCGTCGCGGTTGCCCGCCCTGACCTCGTGATAGAACGCCGACCACTCGGGCATCCGCTCGACCGCGATCAACGCGTCCATGACGTGATCGGCGTCGGCGGGAACCACGAATCGGATATCTGCCCTCGTCCGCACACTTCGCTCCCACCCCGGCGTCAGCGCCGAGTGTGACCCACCGGAACCGGGGCCGTCAACCGACCTCGTGACGCGCACCGAACTCGCCGGGGTGGCGGTTGTGACGGGACGGCGACACGGCGCGCGACACGGCGGGAACGGTTCGAAGCCGCGCGAAACCTATTGCCGAACACTAGTATTCGCAATGCACTCGCATCTCCCCCGAGAGGACCCACCATGTCCGGACCCCGCCGGCTGGCACTGGCCGCGCTCACCGTGCTCACCGCACTGGCCGCCTCCTTCACCACTCCGGTCACCGCGCACGCCGCCGCGGGCACCGTGCGCTGGGAGACCCGGGTCAGCGACCGCATCCTCGACATCGGCATCTCCTCGCCCAACCTGGAGGGGCCCGACTGGTCGGTCAAGGTCGTGCGCCTGCTGCTCCCGCCGGGCTGGTCCAAGAACGCCGCCCGCACCTGGCCGACGGTGTGGGTGCTGCACGGCGGGTTCGACGACCACAAGTCCTGGACCGACAAGGGCGATCTCGCCGCGCTCACCGAGGGCACCGACGCCATCTACGTCCTGCCCGAGACCAGCTGGTGCAGCGCGTATTCCGACTGGTACAACAACGGCGCCTACGGCGCGCCCGCCTGGGAGAAGTACCTGCTCGACGACGTGCGCACCCTGCTCGAGTCCGGATACCGGGCGAGCACCACCCGCGCGGTCGCGGGCAACTCCATGGGCGGCCTCGGCGCGATGAAGTTCGCCGCGAACCACCCCGGCTGGTTCCGGTCCGCGGCGGCCTTCAGCGGCAACGTCGACCCGCTGCACGACTCCGGCGCGCCCGGCGACCCCGACAAGCCCGGCCAGGGGTGCGCGGCCGACTGGAAGCGGGTATGGGGCGACTACACCACGACGGCCGGGCGCGCGATCTGGGCGGCGAACAACCCCTACACCCAGGCCGCGAAGCTGACCGGCATCCCGCTGTTCGTCTCCTACGGCAAGGGCGATCTGGTCGAACAGCCCGTCTACGAACAGAATTACCGCTTCGTCGACCACCTGCAGAGCCTGGGCGCCCAGGTCGACGAACGCTATGTCCCCTCCCAGGGCCACAACTGGGACGCCTGGAAGATCCAGATGGGCAACGCGCTACCCATGCTGCTGTCCTCCGTCGGGGCGCAGTAGGCGGGCCGGCCGGACGCCCGGCGGTCAGGCGCCGGGCGCGTGGTGTCGCAGGATCGCGGTGGCGGTGCCCGCCACCGCGCGGTCCGCGTCGCCGGTCAGCTCCGACAGGACGGCGCGCGCGGCCCCGCCCGGGATCTCGGCCAGCGCCTGGGTGACCCGCACCCGGGTCGGCGCGTCGCCGGTGGCCAGCGCGCGGCCGAGGGCGGCGAGGACGGTGTCGGCGGTCTCCGGGTCGTCGGCCGCGAGCAGGCCCAGCGTCTCGGCGGCCTCGACGTCGGAGCGACCGGCGATCACCATCGCGAGCAGCGCGGGCACCGCCGCGGGCACCTGCCTGCCACCGAGGGCCAGCGCGGCCCGGTCCCGCACCGCGGCGTCCGCGTCGGCCAGGGCGGGCCGCAGCACGTCCGTGGCGGCGGCGGTCGGCACGGCCGCGACGGCGAGGACGGCCCGGCGGCGGACCGCCACGTCCGCGTCGGCCAGGCCGGCCGCCAGTTCGGCCAGCCCCGCGCCCGCCGAGCGCGCCAGCGACCAGCGCAGCGCCCCGGCCACATTCGGGTTGTCCTCCGACAACGCGGCCGCGACGAGCGCCTCCACCGGCAGCCCGCCGTCCGCGCGCTGGGACAGCACCGCCCGCTGGCGCCGCCCGCTGTCCTCGGAGTCCAGCCCGCGCAGCAGCGGCACGATCTCGAGCACGTCACCCCACTGCGCCGGGGCGGCGGCGTCGATGCGTTCCAGGTGGCGCAG
This sequence comes from Nocardia thailandica NBRC 100428, assembly GCF_000308795.1. Classification (GTDB taxonomy): domain Bacteria; phylum Actinomycetota; class Actinomycetes; order Mycobacteriales; family Mycobacteriaceae; genus Nocardia; species Nocardia thailandica. The sequence continues at coordinate 38,165 of NZ_BAGK01000128.1, forward strand.
CAGCTCCTGCTCGGCGGCGATGCGCGCCCGGGTGTGCCGGATCAGGTCGCCGACGAGTTCCGACGGGGCGAAACCGGGTTCGTCGAGCGCGCGTCCCGCGTCGCCCAGCGACAGCCCGAGGGTGCGCAGGCACTCGACGTGGAAGAGGCGGCGCAGGTCGTCGGCGGAGTACTCGCGATACCCGCCGGGCGTGCGGACACTCGGCTGCACCAGGCCGAGCGCGTCGTAGTGCCGCAGCATCCGGGTGCTCACCCCCGACCGCCGCGAGACCTCACCGATCAACATGCCGCCTCCGCTATCCCTGGACGCCGGTCGCGGCGACGCGCTCGGCGTAGTCGATCGCGAACCCGCTCTCGGGGTCGAGGCGCAGCCGCTCGGCCGCCCCGGCGTGTGCCCGCACGCGCGGATCGCGGCTCGCCGCGGCGGCCGTCACCGCCGCGACGGCCGCGTCCCCGAGACCGACCAGCGCGCGGCTGAGACTCCGTCGCAGGTCGAGGTCGCCCCGACCCAGCGAGCGCGCCAGCCGGGCCGCGAGGGCGGCCTCCTCGCCGGGCGGGACGAGCGCGACGGCCGCCCGCCACGCGCTGCGCGCGACCTCGTCGTGGTCGTCCTCGAGCAGCGCGACCACCGCGGGGTACACCCGCCGGTCGCCGATCTTGGACAGCGTGTGCAGCGCCTGGCTGCGCGCCTGGGCGCCCGCCGCGCCGAGTTCGGCCGTGACACCGGGCACGACCTCGGCGGCGGGCATGCGGCACAGCGCCCAGGTCAGCATGTCGCGGACGAAGAAGTCCGGCTCGACCGCGCACCGCGCGATCACGGCGGGGACGAGCCGGGCGTCGCCCGAGGTCCCCGCGGCCAGGGCGGCCCGCAGCCGCGCCGAGGACGTGCCCGCGGCGAGGGCGGCGACGAGACGGGCGTCCGGCCCGTCGTAGTGGGTTGTGTTCACGACAACCACCTCCTTCGCCGTCCATTCGAGCCCTTGTCACTGTGTCAAGGTCAAGGGCGCTGTCGCGCGCGCCACGCCGCGGCGCGTTTCAGCGGGCCTGGAGCCGGTGCAGGATCTCCTCGAGCACCTCGCGCCCCGGCGCCCGGCCGGTCTGGTCGCGCAGGGCCGAGTTCGCGGGGTCGACCCACCGCCACAGCTCCGGGCCGAACTGCAGTTCGCCCGCCGCCTCGAGGGCCCGGCGATTGCGGGAGATCCGCACGCCGGTCGACAGTTCGAACTCCTTGGCCAGCATGGGGCGCAGGTACCTGTCCCAGTCCGCGCGCGTGCCGTCGGCGCGCGAGACCCGCATCTCGGCCCGCGCCCGCCAGTCCGACAGCATCTGGGCCGGACCGTTGCCGATCTCCTCCGGCAGCGGCTCGAGCCGCATTGGTCGGTGCCGCAGTGACCACACCAGCGTGCCCAGTGCCAGCCCCACCGGCAGGGTCACCCCGAGCGCCAGCCAGCCGGGGTGGCGGCGTAGGAGCAGCGCCTCGATCCCCGCGATCGCGAACAGCGCGACAAGGATCCAGGACACTCTGTGCATCGACACACTTCCACCCGTGACTACCGACGATTCGGGGCCACCGTAGAGGCGATCACGCCGCCGGTCCCCCGTTCCCGCGCAGTTCGGGCGGACAGACGAAGGAACCGGGAAACACCTTGTGACCGGGCCCAGGCGCGCATAGCTTACGGTTCCGCAATGTTGCGCCGATCACGAAGACATAAAGTTGTGTAACCGAAGCAATTGCGTGGCCGATACGCCCTTCGTCAACCGGTTGAACACGCAAGCCTCAGCTACGAAAAGGATGTACTCATGATTCCCGTCATCATCGACTTCGGCAGCTCGGCCCTCCAGGTCGGCATCGACACCCTCGGCGCCGCCCTGCACGGCATCGTGAACACCCTCTGGACCGGCTCCTTCGGCGGCCGCTGATCCGACCGAAACCGCAGGTGGACCGCCCTTCTCCGATGTCAGGAGTACGGGGCGGCGCCGGGAGCCCGCCGAGCGCGGCGGTGGCTCCCGGCACTGCGGGACGGTGACGAATTCGGACATTGCGCCGATTCCAAACAATTCACCGAATTCGATGTCCGGCGCCGGTCCACGACGCCGAGGGCGACGCCGTCACATCGACCCGAATTTCTCTGCCCCTGATTCTCGGGGCATTCCCCCGCAATTCCTCGCCGGCGCGGACACCCGTGTCCGGCTAATTCTCGTGGGCGGCCCGCCGTCGTTCAGGACGGTGAACCGTCGGCCGTCGTCCCCCCGAGGGGCATGGCGGGCAGGCCCAGTTTGCGGTGGTCCCACGTGCGGATCCGTTCCGGCACGACCCGCACCGCCACCCGCTTGTGCAGCATCTGCTCCACGAACGGGCGCATCTCCGGGGTGTAGGGCCCGGTGTAGCGCTCCCACACACTGACGCCGACGGCGAACAGCCGCTCCGGGTCCTCGACGATCTCGGCGCGGCCCTCGATCGACACGCCACGCAACTGGTCGTAGGTGTCGCCCGCCTCGACCAGCACGGTGACCCGCGGATCGCGGCGCAGGTTCACCGCCTTCTGCGACTTGGCCTTGGTCTCGACCCAGATCTCGCCGTCCAGCAGCGCGAACCACATGGCGGTCAGGTGCGCCACGCCCTCCCTGCCGAGCGTGGCCAGCGTGGCGATGCGGCTCGTCTCCAGGAAACGGGCGATCTCCTCGTCCGACATCACGATCTGCTTGCGTTGGTTGGCTCCCATGCGAACACTGTAGAACCTGTTACAGAAATTGCGCGCGGTCGCGGGGATTCAGGACCGGCGCGCCGCGGCCGCGCCGTGCGCGCCCGCGCGCCGCCCGGAGAACACGCAGTCGGCGATCGACAGGCCGCTGACATAGGAGTTCGAGCAGATCCCCACCGCGGTCCGGCCCGCGGCGTACAGCCCGGGGATCGCGGCGCCGGAGCCGGTGACGACCGCGCCGGAATCCTCGTCCACGACGAGGCCACCCAGGGTCAGCATGGGCATCGGGTAGGTGAGCCGGGCGCTGAAGGAGATGTCGAGCAGGGTGAACGGCCCGGTGCGCAGCGGGCGGCGGAGGTCGTCGGGCTTGCCGAACGGATCGGTGCGGTGCTCGTCGATGGCCCGGTTGTGCTCGTCGACCGTGACCCGCAGGGCCGCCGGGTCGATGCCCGCCTTGCGCGCGACCTCCTCGACGCTGCCGCCGCTGACCCGGCCGAGCCGGAGCAGGCGCTCGGTCTGCATGCGCTGGAACCACACCGACTGCGGGCCGAGCTGCTCGCGCCCGGCGGCCACCAGCTCGCTGTCCATGAGCAGCCAGGCCCGATGGCCCGGCGCCGCCGCGATCGCCGCGCCCAGCGCCGCGCCGTAGCGGGATTCGTCGATCATGCGCCGCCCGGTGACATCCACGGCGAGCGCGCCGAAGAACGCGCTCGGCGGCGCGATGAACCGCCACGTCGACAGCGAGTCCATCTTGGCGGTCGCGGCGCCGGCGTCGACGGCCATGGTGATGCCGCTGCCGTCGTCCGCCGCGGTCCCCAGCGGCAGGCCCTCCGACCAGGGATAGGTGGGCGCGTGCTCGGCCACCATCGCCTCGTGGGCGATGAATCCGCCGGTCGTCAGGACGACGGCGGCGCGCGCGCCGATCCGCACCGGCACCCCGTGCCGGTGCTCGATACGGTCGAGCTGCGCCTGCGCGGCGCGGCGCAGACCCGGGTGGTACACACCGGGTTTGGCGGAGACACGGGCCAGCAGCGCGAACCGGCGGCGCACCGCGACCGGCGCGTGCTCGAGCGTGATCGCCTCGACGCCGACGACCCGGCCGCCCTCGACCACCAGGCGGGTCACCCGGGTGCCGGTGCGCACCCGGACGCCGTGGCGGGCGGCCGACTCGGCCAGCGGCGCGAACACCTTCTTGCCCGAGACGCCGGGCCCGTGCGCGCGATGGCCGCGCTGGCGCGGCTTCGCCAGATCGCGGTAGCCGCCGGAGTTCTCGCTGCCGGAGTAGTACAGGTAGTAGTCGTCGGTCGGATAGGAGGTCTTGTAGGGGGCGAGGGACGCCTCGAAGGGCACGCCGTGCGCGGTCAGCCAGTCGATCATCGCCGGGGACTCCTCGCAGAACCGGCGCAGCGTCTCCGGGCGCACCGCGTCGCCGACCTCGGCCTCGAGATAGGCGAGCATGTTCTCGACGTCGTCGTCGACGCCCGCCGCGCGCTGTACCCAGGTGCCCGCGCCCGCGTAGATGATCCCGCCGGACAGGGTGGTCGCGCCACCGCCGAGGTAGCGGTCGAGGGCGAGCACGTCGGCGCCCGCCTCCCGCGCCGCCAGCGCCGTGACCACGCCCGCGCCGCCGTAGCCCGCCACGACGACATCGGCCGAGTAATCCCAGGACTGCACGCGTACCACCTTCCGGCCGATGCGCGCTCGGCACCGTTGCCGCGTGGTCGACTATAACGTGTTCTAGAAACATCGCCGGGCGAGTCCGCGCGGCGGGCTCGGTCGGCGGTCGCGTCCCCCTCGGCACCCGCACCGCGGCCGTGTCGTCCTCGTCTCGTCCTTCGTCGCCGCCGGCGGAACACGCCGGGACCGCCCCGGGTGGCGGGGCGGTCCCGGCGGCCGAACCTTCACGGAGCGCGGCCTGCACGACGCTGGGCAGGAGACCGGTCTGGCTCGTCCGGGGGATACCCGATTTCGTCGCGCGCTATCGCCGTCGTGCGTGTCGCCCGGCCCCGGGCGGGTCAGGCGGCGCGGCGCCCGCCGAGCGCGCGACCCGCCTGCACGCAACGTTCCTTGGCGTCGGGACCCGGCCACACCGGGACCTTGAGCGGCTCGGCGACCAGCGCGCCGCGGCTGCGCAACTTGTCGTCGAGCAGGTCGACCGCCGCGCCGGTAGGGGCTGTAGGCGGCGTCGCAGGACCCGAAGGCCAGGCCGAGTTTGCCGCTGAGATCGACGGTGTCGAGCGCGTGGTAGAGCGCGAGGCACTCGTCGGCCAGCTCGCCCTCCATCCACGTGTAGGAGCCGAGCGCGACGATGTCGTAGCCGGACAGTTCCGCGGCGTCGACGGCGAAGATCTGCTTGACCTCCGTCGTCACGCCCGCCTCGCCGAGGCCGGTCGCGAGCAGATCCGCGATCTCCTCGGTGTTGCAGGTGATACTGGCAAAGAGCACGATCGCTTTCAAACTGTCTTCCGTTCCTGGTCTCGAATCGCTAACCGTTGTCATGCAACCCGATTCGGCGGTCAACCACATTACAGTGGGCCGGAGAACACATCGACGACTCGAGGGGGCTCGTGGTGGCCGAACACCTGACGCAGGGGCACAGCGGCGACCTCGCCGAGCACGATCTGGCGGTCATCGTCGACACCGACGCACCGGTGGACGTCTCGGCGCTGCTGGTCGGCGCCGACGGCGTCGTCGGCGCCGACGACGATTTCGTCTTCTACAACCAGCCCAGCGGGACCGGTGTCGCGCTGCTGCCCGGCTCGGCCGGTCAACCCGCCTGGCTGGCGGTGTCGCTGGCGGCGGTGGGCGCGGCGGTCGAGCGGATCCGGATCGTGGTGGCGCTGGACGGCCCGAACGCCGCGCTGGGGCGCTACGCCCCGCCGGTCGCCACGGTGGCCGACGCGGCGGGCCACGATCTGTACACCTATCGCATCGACGGGCTGACCGAGGAATCGGCCGTGGTGGCGCTCGATCTGTACCGGGACGGCACGGCCTGGCGGGTCCGCGCCGTCGGCGAGGGCCGCCCCGACGGTTTCGCCGCGCTGCTCACCGAGCACGGCGTGCGGCTCAACGGCCGGGCGCGGGCCCCGCGCCCGGCGTCGGTCCTCACCGAAACGCCGGCGGGCGCACCCGCATTCGCCCCGCCCACGCGCACGATCCAGGTGCCCGACGACGGGTGGCGGCCGCGACAGCCCGCCCAGGACGGCCCGGTGATCCGCCCGCTGGACCTGCCGCTGCAACCGGAGTACCCGATCGCGCTCGAACGGGGCCACCAGATCACCCTGCGCAAGCGGACCGGGTCGGCGCTGAGCTTCGTCAAGATGGGCCTCGGCTGGGACCCGATCCGCCGCAACGGCTACGGCGGCAACCGGCTCGTCGACATCGACCTCGACTCCTCGGTGTGCCTGTTCTCCGGACACCAGCTCGTCGACGTCGCCTACTACGGCCAGCTCACCGCCAAGGACGGCTCGGTCCGGCACCTGGGCGACAACCTGACCGGTGAGGGCGACGGCGACGACGAGATCATCCTGGTCGACCTCACCCGGGTCCCGGAGCGGGTCACCACGCTGGTGTTCCTGGTGACCTCCTACAAGGGCCACACCTTCGAGCAGATCAACAACGCGTTCTGCCGCCTGGTCGACGGCGCCGACAACGCGGAGCTCGCCCGCTTCGCACTGCGCGGCGGCATGCCCTACACCGCGCTGGTGATGGCCGTGGTCTTCCGCGACGGGCCCGACTGGAAGCTGCGCGCGCTGGGCGAGGGCTTCCACGCGACCCATCCCGGCGAGGCCATCCCCCAGCTCGGCCGGTTCCTCATCGCCTGACCGGGCCGCTGGGCACGAGATCGGTGGCGGGGCCGGGCGGTTCGTCGTCGAGGACGACCTCGCCCAGCCCGGCCCGGCGCTGCCACCGTTCCAGCCACGCCGGCGCCCACCAGCACCGGTCGCCGAGCAGGCGCATGGTGGCCGGGACGAGCAGCATGCGCAGGAGGGTGGCGTCGATGACCAGCGCGGCGATCATGCCGTAGGCGATGTACTGCATCATGACCAGGTCCGACAGCGCGAAGGCGCCGACGACCACCAGCAGGATCAGCGCGGCCGCGGTGATGATGCGTCCCGTGTGCGCGGTGCCGATGCGCACGGCGTCGGTGGTCGAGGCGCCGCGGGCACGGGCCTCGACCATGCGGGAGAGCAGGAACACCTCGTAGTCGGTCGACAGGCCGTAGACCACGGCCATGATCACCACCAGGATGTTCGCCTGGATGGGTTGCGGGGTGAAGTTCAGCAGCCCGGCGCCGTGCCCGTCGACGAAGATCCAGGTCAGGATGCCCAGGGTGGAACCGAGGCCGAGCGCGCTCATCAGCGCCGCCTTGATCGGCAGCACCAGCGAGCCGAAGGTGAGCAGCATCAGCACGGTGGTGACCAGCACGACCAGGGCGATCATGATCGGCAGCCGGTAGAGCAGGGCGTTGATGGTGTCGTACTGCAGGGCGGGCATGCCCCCGACGAGCATGCGCACCCCCTCGGGCCGGTCGAGGCCGCGCAGGTGGTCGACGGTGGTGCCCGCCTGGCCGGAGTCGACGAGAGTCGTGCTGGTGCGGAAGATCTCGGGGTCGCCGGGCGACCGGGTGGGCGCGGGGAACGGGTCGGCCAGGCCGGGCGCGCCGTTGGCCTCGCGCAGCAGCGCGCCGATCGCCGTGGTGTCGCGGCCGGTGAAGATCAGCTCGATCGGGTCGGAGCGGCGGTCGGGGAAGGTGGTGTCGATCTCGGTCTGCGCCAGGCGGGTCGGGTTGTCCGGCGGCAGGTACTTCTCGCTGAAGCCGCCGAAGATCAGGTTGCCGATCGGGATGATCAGCGCGATCAGCAGCACGACCAGCGGGACGGCAACCGCGCGCGGATACCGCATGACCCAGCGGGTGCTGCGGCCCCAGAATCCCGCTTCGACCTCCTCGGCGGTGCGGGTCCGGGTGAACCGCTTCAGCCCGCCCGCGTCGACGCGACGGCCGAGGACCGCCAGGAGCGCGGGCAGGATGGTGACGGCGGTGAGCGCGGCCATCGAGACGGTGGCCATGGCGCCGTACCCGATGGACTTCAGGAAGCCCTGCGGGAACAGCAGCAGCCCACCGAGACTCGCCACGATCATGATCGCCGAGAACAGCACGGTCCGGCCCGCCGTCGTCACGGTGCGGCGCACCGCGGCGGCGGTGTCGTGGCCCTCGGCCAGCTCCTCGCGGAACCGGCTGACCACGAAAAGGCCGTAGTCGATGGCCAGGCCGAGCCCGATCATCGACACGACCGGGGAGACGAAGGTGTTCACCTCGGTGACCTCGGTCAGCAGGCGCACGATCCCGAAGGCGCTGAACACGGTCAGGCCGCCGACGACGAGCGGCAGCGCGGCGGCGACCAGCCCGCCGAAGACGAAGAACAACAGCACTCCCACCGCGGGGAAGGCCAGCAGCTCCATCCGGTGGATGTCGGCGGCGATGGTGTCGTTGAGCGCGCCCGCGACCGGTTGCAGGCCGCCGACGCGCACATCGATGCCGGGAATCGCGAACGCGTCCTTGACGATCCGGTAGTTGCGCAACATGGCGGTGTCGTCGTCGCCGCGCAGGGCCAGGGCGGCGACCGCGCGGGTGCGGTCCGGGGTCGCGGCCGCGCCGCCGCTGAGCTTGCCGGTCTCCGTCGGCCAGTAGGCGGCGTTCACCCCGGCGATCTGGTCGGGGTACCGGCGGGGCAGCTCGTTCAGGCTCGCGACGACCGTGGCCGCGAAATGCGGGTCGTCGACGGTCTTTCCGGGCGGTGCGACATAGAGCACGACCACGTCCACGTCGTGGTTGCGCCCGAACGCGGCGTCGGCGAGGCGGCTGGCCTGTGCCGACTCGGAGCCGGGGTCGAACATGCCGCCCGAGCTGAGCCGTTCGGCGTGGCCGAGACCGAGCAGCGACATCCCGAGCAGGCCGGCGGCCACCACCCCGATGACCGGCCACCGCCACCGCGCGACCCGTTCACCCCACCAACCGAACACCGTGCCCCCTGTGCTGCCGCTCGTCCACCATCGAACCGCCGACCCTCTCTCCCGCCGTGCCAGGGCGCACGGATACACCCTCTCCCCCGAACGGTTCACCGCCGCATCGGGTTCCCGGTGGAGGGTGAAAGACCGTCCGAGGTGTCGGCACATGGGGATCGAAGTGACCTTCGATGTGGGGGGATTCGCGGCGGCGGCGGAGGCGTTGCTGGCCCGAAACCCTCTGCGGCACACGGTGATGGACACGTGGGTGTCCGAGCAGGCGACCGCGCCCGGCACCGCGCCGGTGCTGTTCGCGACGGTGCGCGACGGCGCGGGGGCG